>JBAZOP010000017.1 GCA_041648665.1 bacterium
GAAGACCCGCGAGCGGGTTGCCCCACCCGCGGGTCTCGCCTGTTTACATGCCGGCAGGCAGCGGCAGTTCCGCGAACACGATGCTCACGACGTAGGTCGAGGACGAGGCCACGACGCCCACGACGGAGATCGCGGTCGCCGGCGGCAGGATGAGCATGCCGTCGAAGTCGTAGTGCAGCCACGCGAACTCGAGGTTAGCCTCGGTGCCGGCTGCCCAGGAGCTGAGCCCCAGGTTCATCAGCACGGTCGGCTGCGTGGTCCAGGTGACCGCCGCTCCTGCGTACCGGGCCTGGCAGGCCGGACCGTTGAGCAGGAGGTTCTTGGGGGCGATGTTCGTGAAGGACGCGAACGTGCCGCCCGTCGCCACCTCCGACGCGGCCGGGGTGTAGGCCAGCATGTAGCTGTTGTCCAGGTACGTGGCGATCGCCGCCATGCCGAAGTTTATTCGGATGGGGATCACCATCTTGTTCGAGGACGGCGGGTTCCACAGCGTGGGCGAGTTGGTCGCCGTGCTGTAGATGGGGAGCGCCGCCGGAGCCGCGGGGCTGGTCACGGTCGAGTACATGTAGCCCCGCCGCGTCCACTCGAGATAGGTCGGGGCGCCCGGAGCCATCAGGATCTTGCCGAAGTCATCGACCGGGACCTCGACCGGCTGACCGTTGGAGACCGGACCGACGAGTCCAGGTTTCCCCGAGATTGGAGTACCCATGGTACCCTCCTATGATCCGAGCTCGCGGTCGACCTCTGCCGCCGCCGCGTCACGGTCCGGACCGTGACCGCTCTGCGCCTCGAGGATCGCGCGTATCTGCTTGAGCTCAACGAGCGTCAGATACGTCATCTTCGCGAGCTGTGAATCCTGAATCTGAAGCACCCCGGCAGACGCGTAGGCTTCATCCATGGAGCCCGCGCCCTGCCGGGCGAATACCTGCACATCGACGAGGAAGTAGCCCTCGATGATGCAGCGAACCGAACCCTCGGGCTCGGCGACCACGGTGAGGTAGTCGGGCTGCTCGACGACGTAGGTCCCCTCCCAGCGTCGTCCCCTGTCTGGCTGGATCGGCCCCTCGACGAGGTTTGCCTTCCCGGGGCACCCAGCCAGCACCGTCCCGACAACGTCCCCTTCGTTCTCGAACGTGACCTTTGTCACGACATAGACGTAGCCTGCCTTTGGCTCGACAGCCGTCCCGCTCGCGAGAGCGTTGTAGAGGTGGATCTTGGCGCTCATAGGACCTCCAGAACGTAGGTCATGCACGTGATGGAGCCGGTCTCGAGCTCCGGCTGGTAGAGCACGTGCAGCACGTTGTCCTCGTCGGTCTCCACGATGACCGGGTACGTGCCCTCTGCCGGCAGGAGCAGCGCCGCGGGGATGACCGGGGACCGCAGCTGCGCGGTACTCACGACCGTCGGGTGCCACTGGTGGTAGGTGCTGCCGGTGTCCCTCGAGAGCCGTACGTGCAGCTCGAACTCGAGCATCCACGGCGCGTCCGTGTACTCGCCCTCGGCCAGGGAGATCTCGTGCGTGTCGATCAGAACGGGAGCCTGCCTCACGTAACCCCAGGTGACCCCGGAGTCGGTGATCTCGTCCCCGTTGCCCGTTGGGCCCCCGCTCGAGTCGGAGGTCCCGGCCGCGGTGCAGATGTACTCCTTGAGGTCGTCGTTGGTCGCACGGTCGCCTACCGCGTAGACGTGGGAAGCCGCCCAGTTACGCGGACTGATGACGACCATGAAGCGCGCGGTGGCCGGCCCCTCGGCCTTGCTCACCTTGCCGGCGAGCTTCCCCCGCACGACCATGCCGGCCTTGAGGTATCCGGAGCCCAGGCCCAGGACGGGCACGAGCTCGGCCGCCTCGGCCTCGGTGAGGGCCGAGTAGTTCGCGTCCAGTGTGTACAGCACGCTCATCTTCTCTCTCCTATGCCGCGCCCGGTACTGCGCCCTGGGGCGCGCCCGTCGTGGCGCCCCGCCGCGCGGCCGCCTGCTTGGCGATCTGCTCGAGCATGGATCCCTGCTTCACGGGCTGGTTGAGGCTGTCGGTGTTCTGGATGATCTGCGCGTCCTCGACGGCCGCGGACTGCGCGGCCTGCTGCTTGGCGAGCATGTCGGCGCGCCTCTTGCGCCTCATCTCCCTGTCCGGGATCTCCCGGATGATCCGCTGCGGCATCCCGGCGCTGTCCATGCCGATCCGGTAGAGCTCGTCGTCGTCCACGTTGTCCATGCCGTCGGGGGAGAGCTTCACGAGCCGCTCGAGGAGCTCGAGACCGGCGTCCACGCCCTGGCTCTGGTGGGTGCGCCGCTGCGCCTGCGCGAGCGGCCCCTGGAGCTCCACCTTGATCCGTCCCTGCAGCTGAGGAGGGGGCGCCGGAAGAGCTCCGTTCGCCTTGAGGATCAGGAAGCTCCTGCGCACGAGGGGCACGAGGACCTCGGAGTTGAACCGGCCGATGATGGCACCGAGGACCGCGGCCTGCTCGGCGACCCGCTGCCGGATCTCGGTCGCCGTGTACGGGCCGTGCTCGAGCTGCTGAAGGAGGAGGAAGATCTTCGCCCGGAAGATCTCGTGGATCTGCTGGCGGACCGCCTCTTCCTGGTCGCGGGCGATCGGGTAGTTCCGCGAGACGTCGATCGTCTCGATCTTCTCATCGGGATTGCTGTAGTAGTTGTAGCCCTGCGGGACGAGTCGCTCCTTGCCGCGCAGCGCCTCTGGCACCATGAGCGGTGGCATGCTGGCCATCTGCGCCGACTGCAGGAGGTGCATGGCCATCTGGTTGACCCGGAGGATGTCCTGGATCGCGTCGGCCGCCGGCGAGCGGCCGTACACCTCGTCGCTGTTCTTCCGCCACCGGCCGACCAGGTACGGGAACGTCTCGTAGCCGCCCTCATCGAGCGGGGTCTTCATGTCCACGTCGATGTAGATGGACGAGTACGGGTGCCGCGGGTCGCGCTGCGTTCTGAATGACTGGTCCCTGGAGGGGAACACGGCGTGCAGGATGTGACCCTTGGTGAAGGGGTTCGTCTTGGCGGCCTCGCGCCGCCGATCGTCCACGGCCTGCGGCCAGGTCTCGACGATCTGCCGGTTCGGCATCGTGTACACGCGGTAGAGCACGTCCACCTGGCCGTTGCGGTTCTCCGCGATGTAGCACTCCTTCATGTGGCGCGTGGAGAAGATGATCGAACGGTTGGTGATGTCGTCGTCCACGAGCATGACCGCGGTCCCGATGGAGGCCAGGTCCATCAGGAACTCGTTCATCGCCTCGTAGAAGGCGGTGCGCTGGTAGTAGGCGAGGAAGATCTCCTCGACTCCCTCCAGGTAGTCCGCCACGCCCGGGAGGACTTGGAGCCTCCGGTCCTCCATGACCAGGCGCATCCACGGGAACGCGGGAGAGACCAGGTTCCCCTGCATCCCGTCGACGAGGAGCTGAAGGTCTCCGATCGCGGTGCCGTCGTAGCACTTCGTGGCCGGCACCTGGCCGCTCGTCGCCTCGATGTCCCAGAAGCTCCTGCGCGGCAGTACGTAGTCGGTGATGTCCTGCCAGAGCGGCTTCCAGAGCTCGCGCTCTCGGGCGAGCTCGGTACTTCTCCGGATGTGGTCCTCGACTACTTCGGGCGCGGAGGCGATCAAATCGTGAGCCTCCCGCCGCCCCGCCGTCCCGCGCTCGGGTAGAGAACGTCCTCGGGCCCTCGCCGCGGAGCCGCGGCCTGGCCGAGCATGCTCTTCGTCTCGGCGATGGGCTTGGTGAGGACCGTCTCGGAGCCCGCGAGGATGCTCCTGGCTGCCTCGGCCGCGACGTCATCGCTGCCGACGAGCCGGACGGCCTCCTCCCGGGTATTCACCCGGAGGGCCTCGCGGAGACGTTTCCAGACCTTGTCGGGAGCGCTCGAGATCTGCTGACCGATGTCCTGGGGCTGGGTACTGGCTGGATCCGACATGGTGCCTCCCGGAACAGGCAGTGCGGGGGGCGAGTACTTGACCACGGCTCTCTGCCTGGTCGTCAGCTACTCGTTGGCCCCCCGCGCCGCCGGTTATTCCGGGTTGGCACGATGGTTCAACAGCGCGAATCTACCCCAGGACGGCAGCACCTGTCAACGGGGTCACTCCACCGTTTCCCGTACACGGCTGCTCTCGATCTGGCCGTCGATGCGCTTGGTCTCGTTGTAGATCCGCTTGATGGTGGCGACCTGGCCGTCCCTGAGGTAGGCGACGATGCCGACCTCGCCGTACGGCACGGACAGGACGGTCCTGCGGAACCAGGCGATCAGGTCCTCTACGGTCTCCGGCTGTCTCATCAGGGCTCCTTCTGCACCGGGAACTCCAGCGCCGGCATCGTCGAGGCGAGCTCGATCTTCCCGGGCAGGAACTCCCCGCAGGTGTCGTGGTTCAGGCGAACCGAAGGCCAGACCGCGATCGCTCCCATCTGGCCGCCCTGGCCCTGCATCGGGAACGCCGCCGGCGGGTAGCGGATACACCGCCCGAGCCCCTGCGGCGCCATCTCCGGCGTCGTCATGCTGTGCTTGCAGTGGATGCACGCGTTCCCTGCGCCGTTCCGCGCGGCGCCTTTCATCTTCTGTTCGCTCATGTCCCCTCCCGTGAGATATCCATCGCGTCCATCATTCCCGGCCGCCTCCCAGCTGCGTCCGTGATCACGTTCACCACGCGGATGACCTCGTTGAGCTTGATGTAGATGTTCTCCATGCTGGCCGCCATGTCGCACTCCGCCTCGGTCACGTGTGCCTTCTCATCCTCCGCACGCCAAGCCATCTTGACAGGCTCGATCGGGTCCGGATTCTGCCTCAGGAAAATCTCCGTTGACAGCAGCGGATCCGTCGAGGCGCTCGGCTTCAACTGCCGCGCGTCCGACAGCGCTTTGTCCAGGCGCGCCATCAGGAACCATGCTTCCGACGTCGAGAGGTACTGCACTGGCCACTGAGCGTTGGCCAGGCATATGCACGCCCCTCCCGTGCCCAGGTCCACGGCTTTGACACTGATCTTACTCATCGTCTCCCTCCCAGTCCCCACCTCAGTGGGTCGTACTGCTCCTGCGGGGGCGCGCTCAACTTCATCGGGTCCTTCTCCTCTCCCTGAGGGAAGGCCGCCCCCAGCTCGTCGTCCATGATCCTCGACAGCGCGTCGAGCATGTCGTCGTGCACCTCGAATGGGTGCGCCTTGTACTCCTCCTGCAGGAAGACCCGCACCAGGTCTACCAGCTCCCCGTCGTACTGCGTGTACGGTAGCGACTCCGGGATCCAGATCCGCCCCGCGGAAAAGGGCGCGACCAGACGTCCGATACGCTCCGTCTTGCTCAGCCGGCCGGCCAGTGGCTTGATGCCGAAGCGGTAGTTGTCCCGCTGCATACGGTCATGGAAGTGCTCGATGTCCGCCTGGAGGCCGTACTGCTCGTAGCCGACCTGCACGGGCCGGTACTGCTGGTGCCACTTAAAGAGCACGTTGGCCCGCTCCGTCAGGCTCAGCCGGTCGCGGATCATGTTGATGAGGTAGTAGTTCCGGTCGGAGCCGAGACCCACCACCCAGAACACCGTGTAGTCGCTGCCCAGTTTCTTCGAGTTGGCCGGATCCACAAGAATGTAGAGGTTCAGCCCTTTGGAGCGGTCCGCGCGCCAGTAGCGCAGCCACTCCTCCCGGAAGCCCTCCATGCTCGACTGCTTCGGATCCAGGAATAGCTGGCACGCCGCGTTGTACGGGCCGAGCTCCTTGATCCTCTCCGCCAGGTGCTCCCGGGTCCAGATGACCGGCTCTCCGGACTCTGTGCCATCGTACGTCGCTGTGTACTTCCGCTGCCGAAAGACCCCGTCCTTGATGAGCTCGAGCACGGGGTCCGCGTAGTGCCAGATCGTACCCCGAAGCCGCCGGCGGCCATGCTCCGTGCCCAGGTTGAACGAGAGCCGGATGGAGTCCAGCGTCTTCCGGATCATCGCCGGCGTGCGCACCGAGTCGATCGTGACCGCGTCCTCATAGTCGACGTCGGTGAAATGCTTCGAGGTCGGTTGTCCATCCACGATACCCCAGGCCTCGATCGAGGCTTCCTTGGGGTTGCCCAGGCGCTTGAACACCAGGCCGTCGTCCTCGCTCCACTTCGGCGCCTCACGCTTGGGGTCTCTCCAGAAGATGTCCGGCCAGAGCTCGTGCAGCGCCGGGTTCGTCTCGCACTCCGTCTTGATCTGCCGGAGGAAACCCTTGGCGATCGGCCGCGTAAAGGAGAGGATCCCGTACGTGCGCTCCACGTCGTGGATGATGCCCCACGGGATCCCGCCGTGGGTCCCGATCGAGCTCTTGTAGTGCTCACGGGCCCAGGTGTCCGCGATGCCATCGTTCTCGCGCTGCCACTCCCGGCATCGCGCGAACACCCACGGCTTCTCTACGTCCTCGCGGTTGTAGACGTAGCGGAGGAAGAAGAACAGGTCCCGCTCGCCGAGCTCCCTGGTCGCCGCCTCACGCTGCCCTCTTGTCTTGCACCCGTTCAGGGCGACCTTGTACCCGTCGAGGGCGCGCTGCATGCGCTCGGCGTCGGGTGGCCTGAGGGGTTCCTTACGCATCGCTCACCACGGCATCGATGACGCGCTGCACGGCTTCCGGGAGACGTTCCTTTTCGCTGTCCTTCCCGTCAGACACGGACCGCCTCCTGAGGGAGGCCGACAGGAAAGCGTACTTGAGGCCCAGGTCGTACCAGCGGAACTTCACCAGGTACCACTTCTGCTTCTCCTCGACGTTCGTCGACGCCTCGATGAGGCGGTTGAGCTCGCGGCCGTCCCGCTCGTAGTCCTCCTCCACGCTGAGCATGGCCAGGCGCCGGCGTCTGTCTCTCTGGGCCTGGGCCTTGGTCACCATGGCCCGGATGTGTTTGACGTGCCGGCGGACCGAGGCCTCTGTGAGCCCGTAGGCCTTTGCGACAGCGTTGACCGGCTTGCCCTTCACGAGGAGCTTGTCGATGAGGGCCCGCTTGGGGTGCTGGCAGACCTTGCAGCCCCTGGCCCCTTTGCGTGGGGTTTCCGTCGTTTTTCGTCGCCGTGTCTCCGGCACCGCTTACTCCGTGAGGTCCTCTGTGCGGTCCTCCCCGTGCCCTCGGCCGTAGACGGGCTTCGGGTTCCTCCTCCACCTCCAGAGGAAGGGGAAAGGTTGCCGCCCGTAGAGCTTTCGTGGATCCACCCGGTACACCCGGCCGTCCGCATACACCTGGGTGACAGCGGTCCCGAAGACCAGCATGTCCACGATCTGGCTGAACGCGACTCGCATCGCTCGATTGATCTCGGCGTAGGCCAGCTTGGTCGCTCTCTCCAGCGCCGTCGCGGTGACCGGCTTCGCGTTCGGCTTCGGCCGCGGCGTGCCGCTGAGGAAGCGCTCCATGGCCGCAAGGCGGCGGGCCTCCTGCAGGGTACCCAACTGGGCCAGCGTGATCTTCATCGTTCCCCTCCCACCATCACCGCCGCGAGTACCGCGTAGAGCGCCCTCGCTTCTTCCGCCGTCCCGCACCGCGCCACCCCGTGCTGCGAACCCACCGCGAAGGGCACCCACCACTCGCCGTTGTGAAGCTCCTCGTGCCAGACCAGGATGGTGCGGTCCACCGGCCCAGGCGCGGCAGACCCGGAGAGGCAGAGGCAGGCGGCGAGCAGGAGTAGGGGCCTCACAGCGTACACTCGTCGTCGTCGTCAATCTTTGGCACAAAGGCCATTGCTATTCGCAGTTGCTCCTCCGCCTCCCGCGCCCTACGCGCCTGACGCCGCGCCTCGGAGAAGGCGTACAGCGCCAGGTCGTCCAAGTAGTGCTCACGGCTACGGCGGAGACGCACCACTTCGCCGGTCACGCTCCTTACGGTCACCCACCTCGACGGTCGGGTCATCGCTTCCTCCCTATCTGCGCCATCGCAGCAGCCGTCACGGCCTCGGCGTGAGCCAAGGCCCCGTCGAGCGTCGTGATACCCAGCTCGTGCAGCTCGCGCAACTGCGCCTCGACTTGCTCATCCGAACCGAACGGGAAGCATGTCGCTCCCCACAACAGCGTCATCAGGTCGCCTTCCGGTATCTCAGGGAAGTAGCGAGTGATGGCGTCCACGCACTTCATGCTCATCGCTTCCTCCTTGGGACACAGCCGCGACATTGCCACCATATGAGTAACGTCTCGAACCAGTAGATCAGCGAGTGCCGCCTCAGATGGACAATCATCTCACGCCACCGCCGCGACCCGCCGTCTACACGATACCAGCGAAGCCACCGTTGCCACAGTTGCCGGGTCATCTCACCCTCCTCATCACCACCGCCAGCCCCACGAACACCATCCCGGCTCCCGTCGCTACGCCAAGGAGGTACACGAGGATCACGGCTGTTCCATCCGCGACTTCAGCGCAGCACGGTAGACGTTGATCGCGTCCAGTTCTATGTCGTTCCGGGATGCTGCAATGGCGACCAGTCGATCCTCCACCGCCTCCCGCAGCCGGTCCCGCTCCGCGCAGACCTCGGCGTACTCCTCGACGCTGATGTAGTCACTGCTCATGGTTGGCCGCCTTCGCGAGTTCGCCATCATTTAGCCATGCAACTACACCCCTGTGGTCCTTCGTCCCCATCGCGGCTGGGTCATCTTGGTAGATGTGATAGGGTTCGGTGATTCGGTGAATCTCTGGCAGGATGTTTTTGGTAGGCCGGTGGTGCGCTATGTGGTGCACATTCCCAAGCGCCTCCCGCAGCCGCTTGATCTCCGCCTCCTGCGCGGCGACGTGGGCGAGGAGGGCGTGGCGGTCCTTCGCTGCGTCATCCAACCATCCAGACAGGCTCGCCGGATACCCAGGCTCGCCGGTCGCCCGCTGCTTTACCGCTGCCAGTTCTGCCGCGTTCATCGCTTGGCCTCCTTCTGCTCCGCGACCCATCTCTCGGCGTCCTCGCGGCGTACGAAGTACATCTCGTCTATGCCGTTCTATTGCATCGCCTTGAACGCCGGAGTGCACTGTTCGCATGTCTCTCCACACGGCATTAGGTCGTCCACCCCGCACCCGCACTCGCAGTCCGCGTAGCACAGCCCGTCATAGCCATGGTCGCGAAGCCACTGCGCCAGTATGGTCTTGGCGGTCATCGCTCCTCCTCCCGTGAGTAGCGGGCCCGCAACTCCTCAAAGTCGAAGCTCGTGTCCAGTACGATGTCAGCGTAGTCGTCCATCAGCAGATGCTTCTCGACGGCATCAAGCGCCTCGTGGTATCCCGCCCGCCGCAGCCGGTCCCGCTCCCGGCGAAGGCGCGTGACCTCGGAGACGAGACGGTCGATGATGGCGACAAGCTTGTCCCGGTCCACCAAGTCCCACCCGCGAGACTTGCCTACCGTCTGCCACTCCTCCGTCGTCAGCACGTCACTCATCGCAGCGCTCCTTGTGCTCCGCTGCCACCATCTCCGTTAGCCATCCGTTGTACCGTTCCCTGGCCGCATCACAGGCCGCAGACCTGGCCGCATCACAGGCCGCAGCCCCGGCCGCAGCCCAGGCCGCATCACAGGCCGCAGACCTGGCCGCATCACAGGCCGCAGCCCCGGCCGCAGCCCAGGCCGCATACCTGGCCGCATCCCAGGCCGCAGCCCAGGCCGCATCACAGGCCGCAGCCCAGGCCGCATCACAGGCCGCAGCCAAATCCATGTCGGTCGCCTGTCCCGCCAGCCACCGACGCTTGGCCGCCATCGCCTGCCAGCATCGCTCGTCCGTCACCCCGGCCAGCTTGAGTGCATCCTCAGCCACCCGACAGGCAAACTCATGCAGGATCCGAGTCGCATCTACCTGCCACAGCGGCTTGCGGTGCCGACTGCACAACTTGTCGGGCTGAATCTGGACTTCTCCCCAGCATTCCACCCGTCGCACCAGACTGCCATGTGCATACTGGAGAGCATCCAGTATCCGCTTGCTGGCGTGCATCCCGTTCTCGCACATCACAAGCGGACCCTTGGCGCTGTACGTCTTCCCGATGATCTCCTTCACCCCGTCCTGCGCACGCGTCCCGTCGTCCTTCACGAAGTGCCACGCCCAGACCACCTCGCTCATCGCTCGGCCTCCTCGATGCGCTCCACATCAGGGTCAAGGCGCTCCACGCGCTCGACGGAGAGGTAGTGGTCTTCGCTCGCCTCCCCGATGAAAACGAGGTGTGGATACTCCCAACCACGTTCACTGTCCCAGTACGTCCCCGTCCCGCTGTCCTTCCCGCGCCACCAGCGCACCCTGTCCCAGCGCTTGAGCGGAGGTGGGGAGGGAGGGAGGAGATACCAGCCCGTGTCGAGCCCGAGCGCTGCGGAGTCGTGCAGGAGGCAGTACATACTCGCCTCAGTCTCTCCGCGCCGATGGCCCGCGTTGCTCTCTCCCAGGCCGTCGTTCCAGACCTGTTCGCCGCGCAAGATCATCACGGCTGCGAACTCCCGGCTCCCCACCACCACCGGGATGACCTCGCGCCATGGCGGCGGGAACCCGTTCGTATCGTTCTTGATTACCACCAGTTGGTCGTCTTCGCCAATCCAGTACCTCATGTCTCCTCCTCGATCAGTTTGCGGCAGCGCCGCAGCACACCCTCCCACCGCTCCATGCGCCTCGCCACCGACTCCGCTCTCCTCACCTTCGCCCGCGCCCTGTCTGACTCGGCCATCGCTGCCCGGTACACCTCCCGCAGCGTCAGCGCCTCCTTACGCCACCGGTCCCGGTCACGGGTCAACGTCGCCACCGTTCCGTACAGGTGGATCTCCACCCGGTCTGTCGGCTCCCACGGCGCCCCGTACACCCGGCAGATCGGGCAGGGACCGCGGCGAGAGGTGAAGCGGCCACAGGTGCGACAGCGGAAGGTCACCACGTGCTCACCCTCCTGTGGCACCGCTTGCACAACGCCATGAGCTCCTCGGGACGCTCGGCGCCGAAGTGCTCGTAGGACCGGTGGTGCACCTGGTACTCCCGATCGTCGAAGTTCACACGCCCGCATACCTGGCACCGGTAGCCCGCGCGCCGTATCGCCTCGAGCCGCCGCTCCTTCCACGCCTTGGAGCGAAGATACCGACGCCAGACCTTGGCAGGGGGAGCTCTCATCAGAACGTGCGCCTCCATTTCCGCCTCGCCTTCACTCGGTCGATCGCGTTCTTCCCGCGCCTGGTCTCGCACATGACGTGCAGTACCACGACCTTCCTGAGGTCCAGAGCCTCGGCCACCTGCGCCCAGCCGTAGCCCATCAGGTGGAGCTCGGCGGCTTCCGTGACTTGGGCATCCCGCATAGCCTTCTCGCCGTACCGCGTCTTGGCCTTCCGCTTCCCGTCGCACCACGCCTCCAGTTTGCGTGACACGGCCTTCAGCCCGACCACGATCTCGTGCTCCGGAATGCCGGTCGCGTCCTCGATGTCCACCGGCGCTAAGTACTGCGTGGCCATCTCGATCACTCTGCGGAGCTGCTCGGCCGTCCAGACGCCAGGATCCCGGAGGCTCACGGCGTCGAGCTCAGCATCGTGGCGAGCCTTCGCCGCGGCCACAGGATCCTCAGCAGGGGCCCCTCGGTCAGCGAGTGCGTCCTGGTAGGCGATCAGGCGCGTGTGTCGCTCGGTCATGGGCGCACCCCCACCGCGAGCTCGGCCAGGTCCTCGGCGGTGGCGCGCGGACCTGGCTCCTCACCGGGACCGGCCCCACAGGAGAGGCACGTGAAGCCTGCCATGGGTTTGCCGCAGGCCGGGCAAGGCCGAGATGACGCCTCGGGACGCTGGGGTGGGGCCCAGGCAGTCTCGAAGTCCTCGAGGAACCAGTGTGCGTGCTTGTTCGGCGGGGCGGTCTGTATGAACCTGCGGAAGCCGGCTCCGAGGGCGGCGTGGCCGTGGGTCTGGAGGAGCTCGAGGAGGCGGACCTGGTCCTTGGGGCTGATGGCGAGCTTCCTGCCGCGGGCCTTCCGGTGTAGCCGATCGATGTAGCTCAGGAACACGGCGCCGGCGTTCTGATCTGAATCCTGCTCACGAGGTGGATCCATGGGAGAGGGACTCTCTCTCTCTTCTCTGTCTTCAGTCTCCGGATCCGGAGTATCAGTATGTCCGAAAGTACCGGACACGGTTTCACCGGACACGGTTTCACCGTGTCCGGTATCTTCGGACACGGTGTTTTCGGACACGGTGGAATGCTCGAAAACCAGGTATCTGGACCCGGAATATCGTCCCTTTTGACGAGTCTGCTGCCTGACGACGTACCGCGCCTCGAGGAGCTCGCGCAGGAGGACGGCGACGGTATCCTTGTTGGCGCCGAACTTCCTTGCCAAGTGCCGGACGTTGAAGTCCCAGTCGTCGGGCATGCACAGCATGACGATCAGAAGGCACCTGGCGGCCGGACTCACGCGCACGTCCATCGCGGTGGCCTTGGCGACCATGACGTACGGATGCTCGCGGTCCTTCGGGTGCCGGAAGATCGTCCGCTCGTCCTCCAGGCCATCAAGGCACTGCTGCACTTCCACGTTCCCCTCCCCCTCGCCACACTACGACCATGCTGGCAAACGTCGGCCTACCCGCCCCGGCGTGACCTGCGAATCGCAGCCTGCCCCGGATCCAGCGGATCTCCGCGCCGGTCCCCAGCACGAGCTCGTGGAACCAGGCCGTATCGGTCCTCACGGGCAGAAGAGCGACCACGGTCGCCCCTCGCTGCCACTCCCCGACCGCGCGGCGGAGCCACCGCGGGATGTCCCGGTACGGCGGGTTGAGGAACACGGACCGCCCCCAGCGCGCGCACATGCCGTCTCGCGTCGGGTCGGCCGGCACGGGGTCGCAGTCGAAGCGGAACTCGGCGTCGAGCCGAGCGTACAGGTCCGGCGGCGTCCGCCAGGTCTGATAGTTGCGTCCCGTGGCCACGCTGCTTTTGCCCCTATGCTCGCTGATTCTCCGGCCTGATCCGTTTCGCCTTCAGTCGCAGAAGCGCCTCGATGGCCTGGTCGCGGGCCTCCGCGTTGGCGCACACCACATGGATCGTGAGCGAGCCCTCCCCGCCCATGATCGCGATGCCGCCGCTCCGGTCGATCCTGGCCACCCGCCGGCGGATCTCCCGCGACTCACCGATCGCCGCCTTGTCACCTGCGACGGCCCTCTTGGCGGCTTTCATCCGAGCGTCCACGTCCCTCACTCGCGAAAGATTCGTCAGATCCGTCTTTGACATACCATTGAGCTCCGCCTCCGACACCCCCGCGGCAAGGAGCTCCTCCGTCATCTTCGCGGCAGAGTACGTGTCGTAGACCCAGGCGTCCGACTTTCCCACGAGTTTCCCGAGCTGGTAGGCCGAGATGCCCGGGCGCGTGGCCTTGATCGAGTCAAGGGCCGCGGCAACCTCCCTGGCGCTCATGTCCTTCCGCTGCACGTTCTCGATAAGCTTCAGGTAGGGGATCTCCGAGCGGCTCACGTCAGAGCGGATGATCGCCGGGATGGTTGGCTCCTTGCGTGCCTTCATGGCCGCGAGGCGACGGTGGCCGGCGACCAGTTCGTAGCGACCGTCCTCGAGGGGGACGACGAGCACGGGCTGGAGGATGTCGAACTTCTCGATCGACTCCATCAGCCCGCCGAGCTCCTCATCCGGATCCAGCCGGACGTTCTTGGTGACCACGATGCTCTTGAGAGGGATCTCCTTGACCTTCATGTCCTGCTCCTCATGAGGCGCCGATGCGCCCGCTGCCTCCTGCGCTCAGCCCGGGCGCGCTCCGCGCTCAGTGTCCGGCTCGACCCGCGGTGCCCGAAGCTTCGCCCGCTTCTGCGCTTCTCGAGACGGCTCCTATGCGTCCACACTTCAATGCCGTGCTGCGCCCATGTGGATCTCAGTCGCCGTAGTCGCCGCTGCCGGCGGACCACGGGCGCCTTCACGCTCGCGAGCTTGGCGCGGGCGTTGCGCCGGCGGTTCCGGGCCTTCCGGAGCATGACCTGCTTCGAGGTCGGTACCTTGTGCTTCATCGTTCCTCCTGTCACGCCGAGGCGTTCTTCGGCTCGTCGTTCACTTCGTGGATGAGAACCCGGATCGCCTTGATGAGGTTGTGCGCGACTTCGACCCTGCGCGCGGCGGGCTCGAAGGACAGGATGTAGCGCCGCACCAGGTCGAGCATGCTCGTCTGCATCGCGTCGTCCGCGTTACCGGCGATCCTGAGATGAGAGAAGCGCTCGGATGCTTCCTGGAGTTCCTTCAGGTAGGCGTCAGCACGTCGCAAGACGTCATCGATGTCCTCGAGCGATTCCCCAGGGTTGCTGGCCTGCGTCTCCTTGGCCTCCGCATCCCGACGCCGCATCCTGGCGTTGAACTCGTCTACGCGGGCCTGCCTCTCCGGGTCGAGTTTCCTGCGCTTCTCCACCACGCCGCGCACGTGCTTCTCGGTCACCCGGCCGGGGCGAGCGGTCTTGACCGCCTCATCCCATGCCGCGGCCTGCTCCTCGGGCTCGAGCTCGGCAAGGGGACGGACCTGGCGCTCGTTGTCCGGTTTGGGACCCATGGGTCCCATTCGTCCGGCGATCTCCGCGGCTTGGATCTGGCGGTTGACGTGCCTGTGGCTCCACCCCCACCGCTCTCGGCAGTAGTCCTCGAAGGTGTCGTGCGTCGCGCGGTACAGCCGCGAGTCGCGGATTGACATGAGCGCCCCTCCGACCTCGATGAAGGTCTGCTTCCCGCGCTCGATGATCTTCTCGTACTGCTCGAGCCGGATCCGCTCGATCCTGGTGAGGTCAGTCGACGACGATGAGATCATCGAGTACTCCATCCTGGATAGCGGCCTCGATCTTCCCCCGGAAGTAGGCAAGCCCTTTCGGGGAAATGAGCGTCCGGCGCTGCACCTTCGGGATGCCGTCCTCGGTCTCCTGCCGAGTTGGCACGTCCTCGAGCTTCATCCGGCCGGCGTCTACGTGCTCCTGGAAGGGCCGGTGGTAGAGCCATCCGCTCACCGGGTCCTTCTTGCGCATCACGGCCGAGGTGTTCCTGAGGTAGGCGTAGAGCTGGTTCTGCCCCAGACGCTTCCCGTTCCCGAGGTCGAGCGCCATCTCCTTGGCCGCCTCGTCGACCGTGTACCACTTCGTCCCGCCGCGGGCCTCGGTGACCGCGCGTCCGATGCTCTCGTTCTCGGTCTTCCTAGTGAGCCTGATTCGTGCTTCCTGTAGAAGCGCGGTGCTCTGCCGCAGGAGGATGTCCATCTGCCCGATGAACCCCAGATCAGATCCGTCGCCTTCTGTCGTCACGTCGTCCTTCACGTATCCCCTCCCTTGCCGCTGACCGCTACCATTCAGCCGCACACCGCCGGCTTGCACCCGCCTCGGCACCGGAGAGCGATCCTCTTTCTCGTGTAGCTCTCCCGGATCTCCTCGAGGCGGGCGCCGCAGCGCGGGCAGCGCTCAGTCAGAACGCGAACCGTCGTGCCCTCTCCAGCGCGCGCCAGCGGATCGTTCGTGGCTCCGTGAGTCTCGGCTCCCTTCATGGAAAGACTCCTCTCCGGGCCCCGCCGGTGGGCCAGGCCTTGTCATGCGAGACTCTACGAAGGTTGTTCCGCTCCAGCACACGCGTAGCCCTCGTTGAGTGATCAAAGAGCGTAGCGACAGGTGGCCAGCCCTGCGCCAGAGACCCCTGCGGGGTGCCCGCCAACGGCGGGCTCGCGGCCGGCGTTCCGCTATGGGGGAGGCGGGAATCGAACCCGCAGCGCCGTTGTCCATCGTCCGCGCTCGCCTTGCAGCCCCGTGAAAACGGGGGCGTGCGGTCGTTACCCGCCGAGCCAGGGTAAGGAGTGTGGAACCCCTGGCGCCGCCCCCGACGATTCGTCCAGACCAGGCCCACCGCGATCGCCAGGAGAGAGCACGCCACGACAGTCGCGGAGAGGCAGATCACCACTACCACCGCCGCGCGCAAGATCGTCTCGCCATCCCCGGCGACCAGGCGGACCATCTCAGGCAGCCTTCAGCTTGTTGTTCAGGTCGTACAGGTCCCTGCAGATCAGGAACCGCGCGATGTGCCCCTGCAGGTTCGGCATCCGCGCGTACTCGAAACCCTCGTCCTCGGAACGACCGATCCGGAGGATGTAGTCCTCCGCCACCTCGTAGCCGTTCTCCTCGAGGAGCAGGTGGTAGCCGGCGAGCTGGCTCCACTTCTCGTCGGCGGCCCCGTACAGGGCCTTGCACGTCTTGATGTCCACGAGCGTCGGCACCCCATCGATGCGCGCGTAGATGTCGCAGGTGCCGCCAAATCGGTGCTTCTCGCTCACGAGCTGGAGCTCGCGGCCGAGGACCTCGATCTCGTGCTCCTTCATCCAGTCCAGGAACTTGATGAGGCTCGTCTCCGCCCGGTCGTGGTCAACCGCGGAAAACTCGTCGAGGTAGCTCTGGTCCGCCTCCTCACCGGCGATCATCTCCTCGGCGAGGTAGTGCGCCAGAGTGCCCGCGTTCGCGAGGGCGTCGACGTACTTGCTCGAGTCGATCCCCTGGAGGCCCAGGTTGTTCGCCCACTTCACGAGGGCGGGCTTGTCCATGACCCCGGTGATCGTCGTGCATCCCGGTACGCGGGTGCCGTCCTTCAGCCGGTAGATCTGATGTCCGCGGTCGCTCTTTCGAGCCTTGTCTGCTGCCATGCTGTTGCTCCTTTCACCACACCTGGTCGATGGGCTCGGGGATGTCCATCTCCTGCTGCTTGGTCTCCCCGCCCACACGCTCCGCATCCGTTGCCGACTTCTTGATCTGGTCGAGCTTCTCCATGTCCCGCTCACGCTGACTCTTGGCGGGGGGCTTGCCCGCTTCCGTCGCGGGCTTGGCCTCGACAGCCGGCGACGGCTGCGTCTGCTGCGCCGGCGAGGGCTCTGCACCAGCAGCCGGCTTCTGGGTCGCCAGGACCTGCTCCTTGACCTTCACCAGCTCATCCACGCTCTTCGCCTGCTCGATGCGCTCCCGCAAGGGGACCCGCTGCTCCTCGGGCAGATTGAGCTCCTTCACGAGCGCCGTGATCTCCTTGATGACCTCCATCTGGTCTGCCGGCCGCTTCCGACCGCCGTTGTGACTTGGCGCCTGGGCCTGCTTCTGCTCGCGCGCCGGCGGCTCGTGGTCGTCGACGCTGTTGGCGTCGTCGTCGTCGTCAGCCGTCATCAGCCCGAAGGCGTTGCAGAAGGCGTACCGCTTCGCGTAGGTCAGAGCGCTAGCGACCTTCTGCGCGTCGTTCATGTAGGCCGTGGGGTCGATCGGGATCGAGAACTCGCTGATCTCGACGTGGCCACCGGCGTGGTGGGCCTCGCACATGGCGGTGACGGCCTGCGGGTCCTGTCGGCTCTTGATCGTGTAAGAGAAGCCGTACTCCTGCAGCAGCCCTTTGATCTGCTCGACGATGGTGTCGAGGGGCGCGTAGCGGTAGCGGATAGTCCTGTTGTCGCGGCCGTACACGACCTTGGTCTTGGCGATGCTCGGGCAGTTGGACTGGAACCTGGCCAGGGCCTCGAAGAAGGCCTCCCGCGCCTGCTCCGCCTTGATCTGCTGCCGCATCGCCAGCAGCTTCTCCATGGCGTCAACTGGCAGGCCCTTGCCAATGGCCTGCGCGATCAGGTTCTCTGCGCTGAACACGCGCTCGGTCGATACCTGAGTGTCACTCATGGGGTTACTCCTTGTCTTGGCGGGGTGAGGATCGGGAACAGCGTCTCGGCGCCGCCCCACCAGCGCACTGCGCGCTCGATGTGGTCGAGGGTCGCCCCCTCGAGGAGCTGCAGGATGTCGCTGTCCGCCTGGTCGAGCCGGATGGACTTGACGGTGATGTGCTCTCCGGCCTTGTCGATGGGCATGGGCCAGTCGGCCTTGATGACGAGCTTCACGTCCCTGACCGTGAGCTTCATCTCGATCGTTGCCATGGGTACTCCTTGTGAACCGATCAGCGAGACGGACGACGTCCCGCTGTCCTGCGGATCGCGACGGCGACCCGCGCGACTGCGGAAGCGGCACCCCCTTTCTCCTCCCGGTGGTTGTGATGGGTTGGGCGGACGTTCCAGTTCAGGTAGACATGGAACGGGATACGCATCTCGGGCGCGGCGTACTCGCTATCGAGGTATCTCTCGGCGGCCTGGTCGATCTCGGTGTCGGAGTACATCAGCCGGCCCTCTGGTCGATCCAGTCGAGGAGGGCGCGCTCGCTCAGGACGTAGACCCGCTCGCCGAGCCGCTTGTAGGGCAGGCGGCCAGACTGCATCTCGCGGCGGACTGTGGTCGTGGAGGTATGCAGAAACTCGGCTGCCTGGGAGATATCGAAGACCCTGGGCCGTGCGTCGGCGCCGAGGGCGGCTTCGTCAGCGGCCTTCCGCTCGAGCTCCAGGCGGGCAGCCTCGAGGGCCGGGACCAGGTGCCGCAGGATGGTGGCCGCTACGCCTGCCGCGCTCATGCCTGACCCCCCGCCTGGTCGTCTTGAGGAGTACTCGCGTGTACTGGGAGCGCGTCCTGACCCTCTTCCTGGTCCTGGGATACCTTCCGGGCTTTCCGGAGCGTCTGGAGGCGTTTCTGCTCGCCGGCCTTCCTGGCCGCATACTCCTCGATCGCCACGACGGCCAGGTTGCCGACGGTACGGCGCTGGACCTTCGCGATGGCGCGGAGGATAGAGGCGGTTTCGTCGTCGACGGTGAAGCTGAAGCGGACGCTCATGCTTGACCCCCGAATTGCAGGGGCCCTCCCGCCGGCGTAGACTGGAGATCGGTGAGTATCCCAGTCAGACGTCCGAACAGGAGGGCCCGCATGAACACAGGAAAACCGGTCAACAGTGAAGACGCTCGCCGCGAGAGCTTCGACCTGCTCACCAAGATCCTGGCCGCGAAGCCGGACTTCATCACGGCGTCGATTGATCCCGAAGAGACAGCGGAGCGATTCCTGAAGGCAGCGCGGAAGCTCGGCGCGTACATCTGGCCGGACTTCTTCAAGGCCTGACGGACTTCCAGCAGGCGCGTTTGAGGACGACCGTCAGGTAGCCTTCGACGTCCTTGATCTCTCTCACCTCGCACCCGGCGGCCTCGAGCACGTCCACGATGCGCTTGAAGTCGACCACCTGGCGGGGTGGCTCCTTGGGTGTCTTCTCCGCCAGGGGGGCACTGTTCTTGTGGCCTCTCATCGCTTTTCTCCTTCTCTCTCGTCCGGGACCGTCAGGCGCGGCGAGTGCATCCGGATCCCAGGCCGATTGATCCTGTTTTTCGCGGCCTCCTCGCGGTCGAGCGCCGCGAGGATCGCCTCGCGCACCCACGCACCCCGCTTCATCGGGCGGCCCGGACCGCAAGCCTTGTCGAGGCGACTGCGCTCGTCGCGGTCCAGGGGTACGCTCAGGGCCAGAGTCTCAACGCGATTGCGTGTTTCTTTCAGCGCCACGGCCATATAGATAGCGCGTTTGCGTATTCTTGTCAATAGGAACTTAGCGGTTCTCCGCAATTGCACTATGTTGCTGTGTGGGGAGGGGTTAGGAGTGCTCGTTGCTCAAGATGCTGGAGGTCATTCGCGAGAGTGAGTACAGCCCAGAGAAGTACGGCGCGGCCAAGCGGCTCTCCGAGAAGTCGGGGATCGCGTACAGCACCATCCGATCCTGGTTCGATCGCGAGAGCAGGCCAAACGTGGAAGAGGCCGCCAGGATCGCAGTGGCAATGGGCGTATCGCTCGACTACCTGATCACCGGCCAGGAATACTGGGCCGAGTTGCAGAACGGCAGGGTCAGGCGGCTCTGCCGGCGCCTTGGGGCGCTCTCAGACCACGACATTGAGACCATTGAGATGTTGGTCGACCGATGCTTCGCCAGGATGAACGCCAACCCAGAGAGAGGTGCCGAAGCGACCAGGGCATGAGATTCCCCATCATCGGTTCGGCGTGGTGCTCCCTTTTCCCGGATCGGGAGTACACTGAGGCTGGTGTGCGAAATCCCTGAGGCGAGGGGCACGGCCGGTGATTCGTGATAGGATGGCCAGAGGAGGCCGCCATGGTGCGCCGATCGCCACTGCTCTTTGTGCTTCCTCTCTCTTGCGTCCTGTTCTCCGCCTGCCAGCTCATCGAGCCACCACTCCAGCAGACGCACACAGTGAGCGTGTCGGTTAGCCCTCTTGCGTCAGGCTCGGTGGTACCTTCGGGCGGAACGTGGGATGACGGATCGGCGGCGACCTTCACGGCCTTCCCCGCGAACGGATATGTCTTCGACCGATGGGACGGGATAATCGGCAGCGAGAACCCAGTGACTATCGTCGTCGAGTGGGACCTCGAGATCACTGCACGCTTCGCACGGTTGTACGCCTATCGATTCAAGAACGATTCCTCTCACAGCGTCACGGTGATCCCCTGGCAGTACCAGACGTGGGAGCAGTTTGAGCTCGAACGCTTCCGGACGATCACAGTCGAGTCCACGGACGACGAGATCTCCTTTGACTACGAGCCTGTGGACCTGGTGAAGTTCACGGACAGCATCGTCGACTGGAACGCCACCGCCGGCGAAACAATCACCTTCCACAACCGAACCCTCCTCACGGTCTCGAACAGGTGCGGAAGCGATCTGCTCTTGATCGAGTGGGAGACGGAGGCGGACAGCCTCTACTTCTTTGGCAACGACGACATCTGGTGCGCGACGCTCGGTGAGCCCGTCGGCGGCATGCGCGACGGCCACTCCGACACGGAAGAAGTCAGTCCCGGGTCAGGGTACATCAGCTTCTGGTTCGCCGAGTATACGGGCCAATACAGGACATCGGACGTAGTGACCATCGAAGAGGGCGACCAGATCTACTTCACGTTCTACGGCTCCACTTACATCGAGCCGGTCTCGAACGTGGCCGTGGACGCGCGTGCGTCGCTTTCCTCGTACAGCGGGCGATGATGGGGGCAAGACTGAATGCGGGGCAACCGTGCGATTCCATTCCAGAAAACCGACGCGAAGTATTCCACGCCGGCAGACGACCGCGCCGGCCCCGGGTGTGACACGACGTGTGACAGCTACGGCAGAGACGCCGCCGCAGGACAGGCCGCTTTCGCGCCAGGCGGCGCCTGACGACCTCGCCAGGCCCCGGTTTCCGCAGGTGTCGGCGGCCATCGCCGGCATCTACTCATCGTATCTCTCCGCGGAGAGAGGAGGTGCCGAAGTGCAAGTCCACTGACATGAACCACTTGCGGCATTTCCGCCTACCATGATCGAGCGGCCGCTCAGGCCGACTGTGACATTTCTGCGACAGGGAGGAGGCGCGATGCGGTACTCGAAACCCTACACGCTACACCGCCGTGGAGAGGTCTGGTACTACCTCCTGCGAGGCGAGAAGACCAGGCATTCCACCGGCGAGAAGTCGAAACGGAAAGCCATCGACTTCATGGACCGGATCATCGGCGCACCACGCGGCGCCCGGCTTACACTGGCGGAGTTCGCGGACGGCTTCTACCGTGAAGGATCCGACTACCTCACCCGACAGCGCTCGAGGGGGAGGAGCATGGGGAAGCATTCCGCGGCTGACAGGCAGACGCACCTCGACCGGTGGATCCTCCCGTCGCTCGGCAAGACACTGCTCTCCGAGCTCACCCCGGTCACCATCGAGCGGTGGATCAGCAGGATCCAAAGGTCGAACCAGACCAGGAACCACATCCTCCTCTCCCTCCGGATGATCCTGCGCGATGCTCGTCGTTCGGGCCTCCTCTTGCACAACCCCGCTGACGACGTTGAGCCCTTCGGTCGAGTGTTCCGCCACCGCGACGCGCTCTCCCTCGAGGAGCTCGCCCTGCTGTTCCCTCCAGAAAGGGAGGAGCTCGTCCGGATCTGGGGCAGCGGCCGCCAGGCCGTCGCCTACCTGCTCATGGCCACCACCGGCATGCGACTCGGGGAGGTCTGCGGGCTACGGTGGGAGCACATACGTTTCGACATCCCCGCCGTGCTGATCGTCCAGGCCGTGAAACGCGATGGCTCCATCGGGCCGCCAAAGAACGGGAAGCCGCGCTCGGCGCTCCTGCCGGAGCGGACGGTCGAGCTCCTGACCTGGTGGAGGAGAGCCACGCGCTACCCCGACTTCGTGGTACACGGTCTCCACGGCGGACATGGGAGCACGTCGGCGTTGGCTCATGCGTGGGGCGTCGCGGCCGGGCGGGCTGGGATCTCCGTGAGCGGACGCTTCCTGGGCGCACACGCCCTTCGGCACACGTACGAGACGCGCCTGAGAGGACTCATCCCCGATGACGCCCTGCGTTACATGCTGGGCCACCAGTCGATCGCGATGACGGAGCGCTACGACCAGGCGACGCCGGAGGAGCGAGTCCTCCGCATCATCGGGCAGCGATCGGCACTCGATGGGCTATGGAATGAGAAGGACCGCGAGCGCCCCGAGTAGCACCGCGGCCGGGATCCCGGCCAGCGCGACGACGCGCCACGTCCGCGCGCTACTCTCCAGCGCCAGGATCCTCGACTCCGCCGAGCGCTTGTAGGCGGAGGAGGCCTTCGACAATGCGTCCAGATCGCTCCTCAGCGCTGCGAGCGAGCTCCTCGATGCTGCCAGCTCCGACGACAGCGTCTCCAGCGAGTCCGAGAGCTCCGCGGAGTGCTCCTGCCAGAGCTGTAGCCTCGCGTCGAGCTGCTGCGCTTTCTGCTCGGCTTGCGTCAGCTTCTGCTCGAGCTCGGCGCTCAGCAGACTCTGCTCGCTCGACTGCCGCCCGAGCTCCTGCAAGGTCAGCTGCAGCTGTCGCGACTCCTCGAGCAAACTCCCGATCAGCGCGGTCTCGCTCGGCGTCAGCGCGGGCAGTGGCCGCGGCAGAAAGAGCGCGAGCAGGACGCACGCCCAGCAGAGCCACCGCGCCCGCGCCCAGGAGAGCCCCGGCCAGGAGCGCCAGGAGGATCGGGAGCGCACGCTTCATCCCAGCTTGTCAGCCAGGCGGCCGGCGACCTCCGGAAGCTTCTGGACGATCACCACGTATCCGGCCTCGGCGAGCGTTAGGATCATGCCCGCGATGAGCACCCGCAGGAGCCACGTCTGTCCGATCGCGAGGCCCCAGGCCACGGCGACCAGCGCCAGGAGCGCGCGCCAGACCCACGTCGGCGCGTTCCGGAAGTAGCCCTTGACGTGCTGGATGGTGCCGACCGTCGCCACGACGGCGAAGCCCACCAGCGCCACGATCGAGATCTCCATCGTTCCCCTCCCCTACCCCGCTATCAGCGCGCACTTCAGCTTCCACTGCGCGTATAGCGTCACGTTGGCTGCCGGCATCGTCAGCGTAGCCCCCGGCAGGTAGTCCGTCCCCTCGCCATCCGCTTGTGTGTTCCACCCGACGAAGTCCCGGTAGGACTCCCGCGCCAGTCCCCCGGTGTTACCGAGGACGGTGACGGACTCGCCCTCGTTGTAAGGGCTCGACCCGTCGCTCGGCACACTCCCACTCGTCGCCCCGTTGTCGGCGTACACCACGGCATACGTCTCAGCCTCTCCCTGTAACGGATGCGGGTAGGTGTACGGAGTGTACGGGTAGTAGGCGTTCGCCCCTTCCGCAGAGAACGTCATGTCGTCATCGCCAGGGTCGCCAGGATATGTCGACTTGCCGCCCGTAGCCGCAGGGGCGTGCATGAAGTAGTCCCGATTCTCTTGGATGAACACAGCATCCTTTTCGGAATCCTGGAGGTCGATGGCCGTGATCGCCACGCTGTCCAGCGTGTTGTTCCAGAAGAACGAGTTGAAGATCTGATCCTTTGCCGGCCACGCTTCTCTCAGCGGCGAGAACAAAGCAGTCTGCCAGGACTCCTCATCGGACAGGACAATCTCTCCGGCAGTTGATGTGACCGATGTGAACGTGTTGTCGTGCATCAGAATCGATCCACCACGGAAATAGCAAACCCGATATGCTTTGTCGTAGGTGAAGGTGTTCTCGTAGACCTCCACCAGCGTTTGCCCCCGATAGTCCCATGCGTCCGCCGATTCTGGGTCAACAACGCCGTCGCCCCAGTTGCCATGGACATCGATCGGAGAGAAGAAGTCGCCATACGCCGAGGCATCGAATGCGTTGTACCGAATGACCGTTCTGGCCCCTTGCTGGTGGTAGATGCACTCGTTCAACCCCGATATCGCACTCCCATCGTGCGTGAACGTGTTGTCCTCAATAAAGAGTGCATGCTCCGTCCCCGTGGCAAACGTTCTCGCCCATGCACGGTTGTCATCACCAATGATCCTGATGGATAGGTTGCAGTTCAGAAAGGTGTTGTGGTCAACACACCCCTCGACCCACCCCTGAACCAGCAGGTTTTCACCACCATTGAGCAGCCGTGTGAACTTGCAGTTGTCCACCCTTACCTGAGTCAAGCAGTATGACCCATCGCCGGCGCCCGCGACCGACGCTCCCTTGCCGTCGACAAAACCGATACCCGTCAGTCGGCAAGCCTTGTCCGAACCAGGAGCGAGCGTAATGAGCCGTCTCGCCGCACCATCCGCCGTCAGCACAGTGCTTGCCGACCCGGCCCCCTGTACCGTAATCCCCTTCGCGACCGTGAGCGTTCCGGCCCACGTCTCTGCTCCTGCGGGGATCGCCAGTACATCTCCGTCAACACACGCCTCGTATGCCGTCGTTACGTCTGCGAGGGATGCACTGTCAGCGGTGTGAGTGTCACCCACTATGATCTCCTGCGCCGGATCGTAGCGGCCTTCACCGGAACCGCCCCGCCGGACTCATTGTAGGTCACCCACATCACATATTCCCACGTCCTGTCAGACGCGGCACTGTCACCGAAATCGTCCGGGAGCGTCGTTGACCCGATGTTGTAGTACCCGGAGTCTCCCGCGCCGGTTGCCATGTAGTACATCTCCAGATTGGCCGCAGTAACGAACACAATCCAGTACGGAGTGTTCGCCGCCAGCGCTACCTCAAACGTCCCGCTCGCTTCCGCAGGCCCCCCAGTAGCCTTGACGATGGTGACCGCCGCCGCCAGACGATTCGCCGGGAGGTTGTTGGCCGCGTCGTCCGAGTACAGCGCCATGTATACGTTGGCATCACCTGCCCCCAGGTTATTTACATAGCAGTGCAAAGTCACCGAGTTGCCACCAGTCGCGGGCATCGTGTACTTGGCGAAAAGGGCCAAGTTGACGTTAACCCCGAATCCAGCAGATCCGTCTGTCGTTGTATACCCAAGCGTCGCCATCCCCTACCCCCTCAGTCCTGCGACCGGCGCACACAGCACCTCCGGGTCCGGCCGCTCCCCGTAGGGCGTCAACACCCAGCCCTTGTGGATCTCCCAGTGAACATGGGGCCCGGTCGAATACCCAGCGTTGCCGACTTCTGCGATGACCTCGCCCTCCGCAACCACCGACGACCACGCCAACGTGTGCCAGATCATCGTCGGCCACCTCGTATCACTTGGCTGCTCCTGGTAGGACCACTCGTGTTCCCACGACAGCTTCCGCAGTTGCCGCATGTACGTGTGCGCGAACAGGTGCACCGTACCGCCGTGCTCCTGGAGCAGCGTCACGCCCCCGTAGATGTCGTAGGTGTACTCGCCCCATGGCAACCGTCGCTTCAAGCCATCCCGCAGATCCCACGCCCATCCCGGCCCGCCGGGAGCCCGCACCACGACAAAGCGCCAGACGTGCCCCGCGGCCGGGGCGTAGATCGGCTCGCCTACGCCGGCCGCGATGTCCACTGCGCCGTGCACATGGTCGCGCTGCGCCTCCGGCACGGACAACGGGCGCATCTCAGCCCACCGCGACGTGATCGTGCCTTGGCAGGGCCAGACGTAGCTCACACCTCACTCTCCCATGGGGAACCGAGCGGCGATCCCATCGTCGCCGCCTCCCATCACCTGGATCTCCACGCTGACTGCGATCGCTGCAGGAGCAGTGATCGTGCCGTTCCACACAGGCGCCGGCGTGACCGCCGACCATCTTGGTGTCCTATCAGAGGTGAACGCCGGGAACGCGCCCCCAGGGAACGAGCGCAGCGGGAAGGAGTTGATCGGGCCAGGTTGGCTCATGCGTTGCCCTCCTACAAGGAGATGACGACTTCCGAGCGATTGCCGCTCGCATCCACCGTCATCACCACGACAGAGTTGACCCCGCCGACCTCCTTGAACGTGAGCGTCGTGGACGCGCCTCCGGACGCCAGGCCGACCAGGATCGCGCCCATGATCCTGGTCATCTGCCGCAGGGTGTAGGTGTTCACCACCACCTCATCGAGGACCGCATCTGCCGTCGCCTCGGCGTCCAGCGGTGTCGCGCTGTCCACGTGCAGCGCGTCACTCCTCATGTAGCCGGAGTCCGTCAGCGTCGTCGGCACCCGCGCCGAGAGCCCGCTCAGGTTCTCGTCCTCGAGCTCCACCGTCCCGCCGATGACGATCATCCCGGTGATGGTGCCGCCCCAGGCGACGAACTTTCCGGACCCCGCGGCGAACGCCGCATCCGGCAGGTCGAGCCGACAGACGCCGTCCGCGACGTGGATGAAGCCGCCGTCCGAGTGCGCGGCATCCACGCTCGCCAGGGTGGCCTCGGTGATGGCGGTTTTCGTTCCGCCCTCGCGCCAGTACCACAGGTCAATCCCCGAGCTCTCGAACGTGACTGCCGTCTCTGGCGTCCCGTCCGTCGAGTCGATGACCACCACATCCACAGAGACGTCCGTGGTTCCCTTCTTGATTGGCCCTCTCATATGTCCTCCCTCGCGGCTTCTATCCTTGAGCTCACAGGCCAGCCGCCTTGAGCAGCCGGTCGAGCTTCTCGTTCACCGCCTTCATCGCCTCATCCTGGCGGGCCTGCCACTTTTGGTAGTCCTCGCAGATCGCCTCAGTGTGCGCGATGCGCCGCTCGTGATCGGTGAGCCGTTGCTGCGGCCCCACTGACGCTGACAAGCCGAAGGCACCTCCGATGACGCCGATCACCAGGCCGGCGACCCCGAGTGCCTTCACCACGTTGCCGTTACCGTTCGCCACTGGATGCCTCCGTTCTCGCCAACGCCTTCGCGAGCTCCTCGCGTAGATCAGCGCCGTCCGCCACTGCAAGCAGGATGTCGGGGAGGGCGGTCGCCAGGGTGGCGCGGCGGGCATGCCGCGTCTTTTCCGCCACATCGACGGCGGGGCTCGCGATCTCGGCTCGTCCGGCTACCACACGCACTGTCTCGCCCGGCGATAGATCGCGCTCGAGCTCGTACCAGTCTGGACCCGGCGGCTCCCGCGCCCAGCGCTTCTCAGTCTCGTGCTCGCCCCGTTGTATCCACCAGAGTTTCATCACGCCCTCACACCAGTGGCCCCAAGAAGAAGAGCACTCCGCCCGCTCCGTACAACGCATTATTCGCCGCCATCGGATGGGACCCGATAGCGCCGAAGTTCATGACCACTTGCCACGTGATGTACGGAACCCCGGAGACCCAGAAGACCGGGACGAGAGCCTGCGCGTAGACGGCATGGCCCACCGCAACTCCAGCGACGACGGCATCGCATCGCACCAGGCAAAGGTAGTTGGCTGCCGTCGGGGCGGTATTGTAGGATGTCGAGTAGACGGCGTGCGCACTGAACTCACTTCCGAGGTCAACCTTGCCGGCGGCAGCGGATAGGGAGATTCCGCAGAGTACGAGAGCGCCGCGGACGTTCGTCAGCGTTGACGGCAGGACAGACGCGAGACTCACGTTCGTGAGTGACGACGACGCAACCTTCCATGTGCTCGTATCGGTGTAGCCCACTTCGACTGACGAGATATAGGTCGATGCGTTCTTCCAGTGGACGTGCCCCCCGTAGGCCATGCCGCTCATGATGGGCGAGTTGGATATGTCGTGGATCACCGCCCCGGCGGCGTCCTTCGCGAGCAGCCCCGTGGACGGCGAGACCTCGATGCTCCGGTTCCAGTCGTCGGTCAACCCGAGCGCCCCGTCGTGCAGGCGGATACCGTAGCGGTTGATGCGCACGCTCCGGTACTTGTTCGTGACCTCGGTCGGGTCGTAGTATCGCACGCCGCCGGAGTAGTGCGTCGTCGTCTCATCCTCGGTGGACGCCTGGTAGCAGAGGTCCGCGAGGTAGCAGGCGCAGGCGTACCCCGTGACCAGGCCGCCGACGTAGAGGTAGTTCGACGCAAAGGACATCGAGGCTATCGTCCCGGCGCTGCCCGTTGCGGTCTGCTCGACCCCGTCCACGAACAGACTCAGCCCGTCGTTCGCGCAATCCCACACCACCCTGATATGCTGCCAGGCCCAGAGCGAGTTGTCCGTGAAGGCGTTCGTGGAGCGGACGACGCGGTAGTTACTGCCGTCGACCGCGGCCCACGCCTCCCACTTGTCGCTGGCCGCCTCGTAGAGCAGAGAGATCTGATTCGTCGCCGCGCCCCCGCCGAGTCGCCAGACGTACTTGTCTCCCGTGGCGTCGTAGGTGAACAGCGGCCGGACCCAGACGTCAATCGTTCCGCTCAGTGCCGGCGACAGCGGGTACCTGCAACTCCCTACCGAGCGCGAGGTCGGGGCGTAGGGCGTCGGGTAAGGCTTGAGTTGGACCTGGAGCGCCGTCGCGTAGACGTTCGCGTTGTCGTCGGCCGACCCCGTGTACACCCGCAGGCTCATCGTCGTGCCGGTGAACGCCGTGGTGATCGCCCCGACAAGTATCGCGTCCGTCCCGATGGCCTTCGCGAAAGCGAGCGTCCCGGTGGACGCGGTAGCGGTCGGCGTCGCTCCGGAGAAGTCGCAGTCTACCTGGCAGCGCAGCGTCGCCCCATCGTAGGCACGGAGCGTCGGGGCGTTCGTCGTCCCCTTCTTGACGACGGCCTGGATCGCGTGCACGTCCGTCGTGACCGTGATCTCCTGGTACTCGTAGCCGGCCGCGGCGCTGCTGTTCTGGATGAGCCACAGCTTCCGCCCTTGGAGCGTGTAACCGCTGTCCGTCGGCGCGTCGACGTTCGACTCGCTCCACGAGCTCGTGGACAGGTCCTCGGGGTCGACGACCAGGTTCGTGACGGCCGGAAAGCACCCGATGACGCCGAGACCGCTCCACTTCGACCAGTTGTTCGCGAGCTCCGTCCCGAGCTCGTCCTTGATGTAGGCCGGGCTGTACACTATCTCCTTGGTCGTCGGCTTGCGCCCCAGGCTCGAGACACAGTCCGGCTGGCTCAGGTCGAAAAGCTCGCCACCGGCCGGGACAGGGTCCAGACCGCGGATCACGGAGTTGCCAAGGGTAACCGTCTCGTTCCGGGCGACCAGGGCGTCGATCGCCGCGAGCATTCGCCTGAACTGCGGGCCGATGAGCCTGCCGGTCACCTCGAGGTCAGAGAAACGCCCGAACGTGGCCCCCTCGTCCTGGTAGCGAGACTTCGTC
The DNA here is from genome assembly GCA_041648665.1 of bacterium. Taxonomy (NCBI): domain Bacteria; species bacterium. Next base: position 29,185 of record JBAZOP010000017.1, read on the forward strand.
GGCACGCTACTTCTCCTTATCCTCGGCCGGCACTCGGCCGATGAGCTCGCGGAGGTCGACCTCCCACTCTCCGCCCTCCACGTCGTAGGCCGCGCGCACCAGGTTCTCCAGGGCCGGGACGGGCACGCCCAGGTACTCGAAGACCATGGCCGCAGCGTTGTACACGTCCTTCTCCGTCATGGTGCCGGCGGCCAGCTTCGTGAGCGCCTGGGCTACCTCCGAGACGGGCTCGAAGACGTTGATCCCCTCGTAGCCATATCCCTTCGCCCGGGTCGGCTTCAGGCCCGCGGCCTGCATCCCCTTGGCGATGGTCGGCTCGAGCACCTGGCCGAGGCCGAAGGGCGCCAGATCCGAGAGGCCGAGGAGGGCGTCCTCCATCCACTCGTCCGCGTTCTTCGGCGGCCGCTTCCGGCGGACCATGCCGATGATCAGCGCGGAGATCCCCACGGAGACGAGGATCCCGATGGCGCGCTCGAAGTGGTGCTCCTTGATCGCCTGCGGCAGATCGTAGCCGACCATGTTGAGCATCTTGTTGGACTGGTCCGTGAAGCGCAGCATGAACCGCACGAACTCACTGTTGGTCCAGTAGATGGGCGCGCGGTCCCCGGTCTCGCCGGACGGCTGCGTACGGTAGGTCGCGTCGTTCGCCGCGGCGATCGCCTGCGCCTCGTTGACCTCGCCCTTGCCGGCCTCGGCCGCGCGCTCCATGCGGTGCATCTCGGTGTCGTAGACCGCCTTCCATCCACTCAGGATGGTGAGCTTGTTCGCGAACTTCATTCCTGCGAACCCGGCCCGAATGAACTGGGCCCACGCGCGCCGCGGTCCGGAGCGGAGGCTTGCCGCGTTGGCCATCTCTGACAGGATGGGATCGATCGCGCGGGAATCGATCATCTTGCTCATGCCCGGCGACCGCTCGGTCACGAACTCCATCAGCTGCTTCGGATGGATCGTGGCCTGCACCAGGCCGGAGAGCACGTGGCCGAGGTCCGTGCGCTCGAGGTAGCGGAAGGGGCCCTCGGCCTGGATGAGCACGGTCGAGAGCTTCCAGGCGAGCTGGGCCGTGCCGAGGGATCCGTACACGAACTTCACCCACTTGTTGGCCAGGTGCGCGCCCTCGAGGGCGTCCCACAGTTGAGGCCGCGCGCGCAAGGTGATGTACTGCTGCAGGACCCGGACAGCCTCCTCCCCGTGCTTGTGGCGGAGCGCGTTCCGGAGTTCCTTTGCCGTCTCGCTCCTGCCGTTGACCAGGTAGTGCGCATCGCGCACCCACTGCTCCTTCGCGATGTATGAGGTCTGCTTCTCCACCGCCTCCTTGACCAGGCCGAGGAGGTTGGTCCGGAGCTCGGGCTGATGCTCCGGCTTGATCTCAATGCGCTTCTTGAGCATGCCCTTCTGCAGGAAGGTCTTGCCGATCGCAGAGCGCGCGTTGTTCTCCGTGCTGAGCTCCTGCGCGTAGGCCATGCCGATGTCCGTCAGGCGTTTGATGGGGAGGTAGCGGGCGACGCGCTCGGTCTCCAGGTTGTCGATCTCGAGGCGCACGCGCTCGAGCTCCGGGAACGTCTCGCTGAAGATGTCGATGATCGCATCGACCCAGTCGCGGTGCGCCTGGGGCAGAAGGCTGAGTACCTCACCGAGGCGCCCTTCGCTCCAGCGGTTGCCGTACAGGAAGGCCTCGCGCGCATGCTCATCCTGCTGCGCCCCGTAGGCGTACATCGCGTCCTCGATGTTCACCCTGGTGCCGTCGGCGAGCGTGAGCCACTTCACCATCTCCACGGGGCGCAGGTTCCCCTTCTCGTAGGCGGCGCGGATCTTCTCGTCCCAGGCTTCGGCTAGCTTGACGGCCTCGGCATCCGCGGCTTTGAACTCCTCCCAGAAGAACTTCTTGAACGGGCCTGCCGTATCGCCGACCCCGGAGGTCCCGTCCAGGGCCTCGAAGAACCGCTGCGGCGTGGCCAGGTTGACGTTGAGGACCTTCTTCCGCTTGAGCCGCGATGCCTCCCGCTCTGCCGGCTCGGAGCCGAGCTCCTGGGTCCACGCAACTTTGCCGCCGAGGGCGCCGATCATGCTGCTGCCCATGTTCTGCCGGCGGATGGACTGCGCGTTGAGCCAGGCCTTGCGCAGCGCCGTGCCCTCTTTGCGGAGCTTCTGCACCGCTTCGGCGAGCTCGTCCACCTCGTCAACCGTGAGCTCGTTGATGTCCTTGCGCAGCAGGATCCCGCCGAGGACGTCGGGCGGGACCTGGTTGGGGTGCTCGTCGGCCCACTTCTGGATCCGGTTCTTCACCCTCCGCAACGTCTCAGGGAGGGGCCTGCCGATCGTGTCCTGGATCGCACGCATCTGCTTGGCGTAGTCCCAGCGGACGAGCTGCCCCGGCGGACGCATCAACTGCTTCACCCGGCGGGCCACGTAGCGGTTGGTCTTGACGAGCGCCTTGTACCGCTCGAAGGCCTGCCCGGTCAGGACGCCCTTCCGCTTGGCCTGGGCGAGAGCCTCGCGCATGACGCCGATCTTTCCTCCGAGCTCCGCGTGCTGCTTGCGTAGAGACTCGACCTCCGCGCGCAGTCCCTTGACCTCCTCCGACTCCTGCTCCTGCTTCTTCTCGTCCTGCTCGACCGCGGCGATGAGCGGGGCATCGTCAGGATTTCCCTCCTCGTCCTCCACGGGGATCTGCTCGGCCGTCTGGTCGAAAGCCCCGTCGATGTCGTCCTCGCCGGGCTCCACATTGTAGCGGGTGGAACCCTTGTCGGACTCCGCGGCTTGGTCTATACTTGGGATGGAGGGTACGGTTGTGGCCAAGCGTCCGGATACGTTCTTCGTGGACCACGATGGCGTCCCGCTGTATGTCGAGAGGAACTCGCTCAAGGCGTTCCGGGTCCTCTCTGACAGGATCGACTCCAAGCCATACCCGGCCAGCCTCAACGCGATCTTCGCCGAGGATCCCACGATCTCCCGAACGGAAGCGTTCCAGCTCGCGTTGCGGAGAGCGTCATCCCAGGCGGCGTCATAGAGCGACCAGCTGACAGCCGATAGTTCCTTCAGGATGCCAGCAACCTTCGGAGTGGCTTCCACTTTCCCGTCGTCGATTGCCTCGCGCAGATCCCTGAGCACGCGGTAGATGACGTGCCCTGCGCCATCTTTCGCCTCCTTCATGGCCTTGACGGTTACCTGGATCTCCTGGATCGATCCGTTGGACAGCCTGATGTTGAGCAGCACGTCACGGTAGCCGTCGTCAGTCGGGTGCGAAAGCCTGTCCTTGATGCGCGGGACGCGCTCGGGTCCAAGAGCCGCCAGTTCCGCGACGATGGCCCGGACATCCTCCACCGAGCTCGCCGTGATCGTATTCCCATCTATGTCGAGGACGCGGTCGAACACCGGCGCCGCGGCGCCTTCTTCGCGGGCGTACCCGGTCGCCTTCCGCTCCGTGCGCGCGCGGTCCTTGAGCTCCTCCCTCGCGCTGACATCGGCGCCGTACTTCGAGGAGATCCCCTCGGCCAGCGTCCGAAGCTCCGCGCGCCCATCGGCCGCCAGCTGGTAGATCGTCTGCACGTCGGCCGTCGGCTGCCGGAGCGGTGCCGCCGTCTGGCGGTTGAACATCGTGCCTGTCTCTGCGACGTCGTCTGACTGGAAGAGGTCGAGACTATCCTTGCCAAGCCCGGCCCGCTTGCGGAGTTCCGTCTGCTTCTCCGCGCTCGTAGTCCAGTCCGACCAGGCCAGGATCTCGTCCTCGAGCTCCACTATCCGCTTCTGGATGGCTTCCGTGTCTCCGGCCTTGAACCCGTACCGCCGGACAACCTTGGCCTGCTCGCCTCTCGAGAGGCGCATGGCGGCCTTCAGAGCAGCGGACTCAGCGCGCAACTCGGCCTGCTTCTTGGCGGCTTCCTTCGCGAGCGCTGCCGCTGCGACCATGAAGGACTCATTGCGGCCGAAGAGATCCCCCTGCTCGGCCTCCTCGATCCCCGTAGTCTGCTGTTTCAGGATGGCGAGGTAGTTGGTGAGTTCCTGGGAAGTGAGTTCCTTGGCCTTCTGGATCCCTGCATCCTGCAGGGCCTCGTTGGTAGGAGCAGCTGCCGCTATTGCGGCGGCTTTCTCTTCTCCGATCTCACCGTTTCGGTAGAGGGCATATAGACCATCGGAGGCATACTTGCCAATTGCGAAGCCCTTGCGTCCCTTGTCGCGACTAAGAAGTCCTCGGCTGGATGCTTCTTCCTCGGAAATGGCAGAATGTTTAAAGTAGTTCGCATAGTCTCGTACGCTCCCTTGCCCGTCGCGGATGTTCGCTTCCGCGTCGAACGTCATGGCCCGTTCGGCCGTGAACCCTTCCGACTCCCGCACGATCTGCGCCGGAATCGTCTTCTCGCCAAGACGCCGCGCCAGGTCCAGACGGTGCCGGCCGGTGATGACCTCCAGTCTACCGTCGAGTCGCTCCCAGACTACGATCGGGGCCGTGCCAAGACGCTGGTAGCGCTCGGCCCGCAGGGGCTCGATCACTCCCTGGGCATTGGCGCCTTCCTTGAAGTTAGGGACCTCCTCAGAAAGCGTCAACTGGTCGAGGGGAACCTCGACGCTTGGTACCGCAGCTGGATCAATGATGGTCGGGGTTTCTGGCGGGGGCGCCTCCGCTGTCTCACCGAAGAGATCCGCCTGTACTTGCCGCTGCACCGCGGTCGGAGCAGGAACTCCCGTGGCTGCGGCAGTCGTGCTCGGTGAACTCTCGATCCCAAGGACCTCGTCCATGACCCGCTTGGTGTCCTCCGGGATCAGGTCGTCGTAGTTGCGCCGTGCGTTGCGGAGCAGATCGGCCATCTCCGTCATCAGCGGCCTGAGCTCCTCGAAGGCGGTCTCCCCGGTCTGCCAGAACTGGATCATGCCCTCGGCCCAGCGCTCCTCGCCCTCGGCGCCGGTGCCGAAGGAGCGCTCAACAATCGCCCGCTCGTCGGCGCTCAGGTGGCGACCAAACACGTGGGCGAACTCGTGGGTCAGAGCCTTGAAGTCAGTTTGCTCCACGGCATGGATGATCGCGCGCGAGTCCGCGAGGAAGTCCACTCCGGCATTCGCCTGTACACCCTGGGCCCTCGCCTTCTCGATGATCTGGCGCGACTCCTCGATGGGAGAGAAGATCCCCTCCGCAAAGGTCTCCTCCACGTACTGAGCGCTGGTCTTCCCCTCGCGCTTCGCGCGGAAGTCCACCAGGAGTGAGCTCGCGGTGACCTCCCGCTCAGATAGTTGCGGGAGGCGCTGGCGGATGATACCACGGACGGTCTCTTCCTCGGGCGCGAGGGGCACGACCTGAGAGGTCGGGCCTTGGGGTGGTGCTGGCGCCTCAGTCGCGTACTGGCCAACGACCTCGTTCAGTTCGTCACGCAGCTGCGCGAGCTGGATCATCTCCTCGGCCGCGGCGACGTCGAACTTCTCGAGCTTGCCGAAGGCCTCCTCCCGTTGCGCGAGGGCGGCATCGATCTCGGTCCCGCGGAGCTCGAGCTTGGCCAAGGGCTTGGCAACCTCGGCTGCCGGCTTGCCGGAGATCTCCGCCTGAGTCGCGATGACCTGGTCGGCCAGGCCCTGGACGAACTCGGTCTTAGCCTGCTGCGTGCGGCCGAGGATCGTCCCGGGTTGCTCGCCGGCCATGGCCTTGTGGATCACCATCTGCTGCTTGACTGTGAGGGCCTGGCGGTACTGCTGTACGCCGGCGCCCACAGAGCCGGGGGCCCCCATGACGAGCATCGCCAGAGCGGTCTGGACGTAGGTGTCTTTCAGCCTCGTGGCCACTTCCTCTCGGCTCGCGATCGGCAGGTTGGTCCCGTGCGTCTGATTCATCCACGAGGCCGCCAGGGCGTCACCGACGATGTTGACCGCTTCCTGGGCCACCTCGGTTACGGGCTCCGTGACAAGGCCCGAGACCATCGCTCCAGCTCCGGCGACCACAGCCTTGCCCATGCCCGTGGTCGCGCGCTGCGCGAGCTTGGCCAGCGCGCCTTTGACCACGACCTCCTCGCCGATCTCGCGGGCGATCTTCCCCTTCACGGCGCTGAGCAGTTGCTTGACCCCTGGGATGTTGTACAACTGCACCATCTCGAGGGCCGCGTTGACGGCGCCCACGGGCATGGACACGTTCCGGGCCACGTCCTTCGGTATCCCGGCCTGGATGAGGGTGCGGTACTGCAGGCCCCCCTCGGTCTGGAAGGAGTAGGCAGCGGATCCCATCGCCATGCCGCGGATGAACCAGGAGGCGAACACGGCCGGGAGCGCCACCTCGGCGCCGGTGAGCGCCACGGCCCCGGTGACCGCAGCGGCACCAGCGGCAGCCTTGGGGGCGGCGTACTTCCAGTTGTTCAGCATGAATGGCGCCAGATTGGCCGCGGCCTTGAAGGCCTGGACCGGCAGGCTTCGCCGTATGGTGTCCGGATCCGGGAGCTTGGCCTCGAGCTCGAGGATCTGCTGCTCGATCTCCGGACTGTCGTCGCCCATCATCTGCCGCGAGGCGAGCATGCCGATCTGAGATTGTAGGTTCGCCGTGGTCCACGAGTCGGCGATCGCGGTCCGCGCGGACTTGGCCGGCATCGTCCGACCCCAGTACTCCTCGGCCACCGCGTCGTGGTGATCGTAGACTTCAGGGAACGGGATGCCGAGGGCGTCCGCCAGGAAGGCCGAGCTCACGATCTTGTCCAGGTCCTCGTCCGGCTTTGCCGATGTCTGCAGCACGGTCTCGACGAGCTTTGTGTAGGGGAGGAGCGTGCTCTGCAGGCGGGCGATCTCCGGCTCGCGGTTGGTGTTCCAGTCCGGGAGCCTGGGCTCCTCGGCGTCTGTCTGGCGAACAGCGGCGAGTGTCGGCATGGCCGGCAGTCTGCGCAGACCGATGGCGTCTTTCGGGTCCTCCTCCTCGCCCCACCACCTCGGCAGCACGCCTTCGCTCATCGCTTGGCCGCCTTCTCTGCGGCGTCGAGCTTGTCGGTCAAGGAGCGCTGCATTATCCGTAGCCCGGTGGATCGCTCGAACCAGCCGCCGAACAGCCCACGCCGGTGTTCGTACCTGGCCAGGAGGTCCTCAGGCGGCAGCTTCAGGGCATCTTCGACCGTCGTCACCGTCGTTGTGGGCATGGCGGGCTCGGCGGTCTCGGAGGGTTCCTGCGGTCCCGCGAGGGCTCGGGCTCTGCCGAGCCGCCCGGTGATGTCGTTGTTCGTCTCGCGCTCGCCGGTGGAGCGCTTGAACCATGCACCGAGGATGCCCTTCTGCTCGTACAGAGGCAGGAGCTCGGCGACGTCCTTCTCGGTCTGGGCAAGGAGCTCCTCTTCGGCCGCGGTCCGCGCTGCTGCCTTGGCCGCCGCGCGGGCTGCCTCCGCGTTCCGTTCCGCGTAGGGCCGCTGATCCTCGAGGACCTTCCACTGCCGAGTGTTCTTGTCGTACTGCTCGAGCTTGGGAGCTGGATCCGCGTACTGGGCAGTCTTCTCATCGACGACCTGGGGGGCAAAGCGGTACAGATTTCCGCGGGTGGCGTCGCCCGGATTCGCGGGGTCCTCGTACCAGAACGTCACTTCGCCGTTACGCTGGATCGCGTAGTTCGTCGGGGTGGCTCCCACGTACTCGGCCATCCTGGTCTGCATCTGGAGCGCATGCTGGTTGATCAAGACATCGAGTTCCCCGGAGTCGTCCCGGCCTCTCCATTCCGTGAACCAGTTGTTCGCGACGTCGTTGAGAAACTGCTCGGTGGTGTCCATCACCAAGACGCGGCCGCCGAACCTCTGGTTCAGCGGAATGGATTCCGTGTACGCCTTCTCGATCCTCTTCCGCGCAGCAAACCGGGCGGCGATGTCGGGCAGATCCGCCTCGGCATAGAGTCCATTGGCGAAGCCGTCGCGAAGCTCCGCTACCAGGTCGCCGGCCTGCGCGTTGTTGAGGATCGGGATCGGCTGCTCCTTGGTCGGCTGCGTCGCCTTCCAGATGATGTCGGTGGCCGCGCGCAACTGTACGTTCACCTTGCTTCCGAGCTGATCGTGCTCGCTTTCCACGAAGCTCCTACGGATCCTCGGCTGCGCAACGCCCTTCTCGTCGACGTACTGCCCGTAGTTGTAGAGCAGGTACGTCTGCAGATCGTCCGAGCTCGGGATCCTGCCGACCGCCAGCGTCTTCATGCCGGAGTGCCCGTACTGCGGCTGGCTTGTGAGCGGCCGGCCCTGGTTGTACGCGGTCTTCAGTTGGAGGTACTCGCTCATCCGGGCCGGATCGTCGTCCTTGTCCAGGTCCGGCCCGCCCGAGCGTGTCGCGGCTGCTTCGATGGCGTTGATCCGATTCGTGAGGTAGTCGGTCCACCGCTGCATGCGGCCCTCGAGGCGGAACTGCGCCGCCGGCAGGGTGTCCCGGATCTTCCGCAGCCCCTCGACGCTGTCGATGCTCTCGTGCACCTTGGCCTCGATCGCGAGGTCGGCCTCGTCGTCGTGCAGGTCGTGCAGGCGCGCCTGTTCGCGCTGCTCCCACTCCACGCGGCTCCGCACCGTGTTCCGCGCGGCCTCGCGCTTGGCCGGGTCGAGGTCCCAGAACGACGTGTTGGCGTCCAGCCACTTGTCGGCAACGGTGGTATCCCACTTCGCCGCCTTCGCCTTCTCCACTGCGGTTCCCACTGCCCAGGAGGACTGGATCTCCGCGGTGACCTTCATCAGGTAGATCGACGCGTCGTCGGCGTAGCGCAGGCCCCGCTCCACGTCCGAGCGCAGGAGGGGCGCGATCCTCTCGACCCGCTCGTCGGGAGTGAGGGAGGTCTTTTCGGACCAGTACTTGATATTCCGGTCGCTCTCGGCGATGAGATCGTGGGTCTTGAAGGTGCCCCACAGTTGCGCGACCTGGTCGTAGTTCTGCACCCCGCGCTGCTCAAGCACCTGCAGGAGTTGCTCCTGGGCCTGCTTGTTCCGGTAGTTCTGCCGGATGAAGTCACGCTGCGTCCGGAGCAGCGCCTCATGGTCGGCGGCGAGCTCCGTCTCCTCTATCTGTCCGATGGTGAGCTGGGATCCCGCGCCGTCCTCCGCGGCCACGGTCCCCGCGGTCTCGTCGCTGCTCGCCGGCCGCGCCCAGCGCTTCTCCTTGAGCGAGCGGTTGTACGTCGAGAACGCGCGGTCCATCGCGGCGAGGCCTGAGGAGTACTGCGAGACGCGGTCCGCCTCCTGGAGGCGCGAGGAGAAGCCGCTCAGGGTCTCGCCGAGCTTGCTGAAGCCCTCGGCCCACATGCCCGTCACGTCGCTTGGGTTGATGTAGTCTGGCATGCTCGTCCCTTACCCTGCTGACAACTGGAGGCCGCCGCCGCCGCCGCCCATGGCCGATGTACTCGAGGTCGCCGGAAGAGAGGCGAGTAACGACTCCGTGGAGCTGAGAACGCCTGATGTCGCGCCGAAGGCCGCGGCCGCCACGATGGAAAACCGATTCGTGACCAGGTCCTTGCGATGCCTCTCGACGTCGGTCAAGTTTCTGCGGTACTCCGCGGTGAGGATGTCTGCCTCCTGCTGGATGTCCTCCTTGGCCTGTGTGGTCGCCAGGATCTTCGCGTCGAGCTCGGCCTGGAGCCGGCGCCGCTCGTCCGCCGCGGCGTTCTTCAGGTCCTCGATGTCCTGCTGGTAGTCGAGGTCCTCGGCTTTCAACTTGGCCTCGATGGCGGCCGCACTCTGCACCGCCTCGCGCTCGATGTCCGCGGCGCTCGCCGTGAGGTTCGCGTACGTGTGGGCCCAGTCCTGCTCGGCCCGCTCTCGTGCCTGGTCAAGCTCCATGTCCTGGAGCGCGTTCTGCGCCATGACGTCCTCGACGGACTGCTCGGCTTCGGTCCGTGCGGATACCACCTTCTGCCCGAAGCCCATGGCGCTCGCCTGGATGCCGTAGGCGGCCTGCTGCTCTTCCTCCCGCCGCGCGGCCTTCGCCTCCTCTTCCACCTGGCGGATCGCGAGCAGTGGCGAGCCGCTCTTCCGGACGTACGATCCGGCGATCCTTGCGTTGGCCTCCCCGATCTCGAGGGCCGTCTCGACGCGGACCCTCCCGGTCTTGTACTCGACCTGCTCCCCGGCGCGGTTCAGGGTCAGGATCGCCTCGTCCTTGGTCTGCGCAAGGAACTCGTCGCGCTTCGCCGTGATCTGGCCGACCTCGCGCTCCGCTTCCACGTCGCCTGCGGCAATCCGCTCCGCCAGGTTCTCGATGGTGAGCTCGCGCTTGGCCGCAGCCTGCTCCAGGTCGAGGGCGTTCCTCTCGAGCGCTGCCTTCTTGTTGGCCTCGAGGTTCGCGCGCTGGGTCTCGGCCTCCTCCGCGGACAGGAGGTGCTGCTCTTCGCGCTGTCGGATGTCCTCCTCGAGGTCGGCGACGACGTCTGCGTCCTCCGCGAGGATGCGATCCCTCTCCACCTTGAGGGCGTCGTCAGCCTGGGTGAGCTCTCGATCGCGGGAATGCTCGACAGCTATGATCTGCTGGTTCAGTCCATCGATCGCGCTCTCGAGGTCTGCCAGGAGCTCCTTGACCTTCATGTCCGCTGCCGCAGCCTTCTGGAAGGCTCCGATGAAAGCGGCGCCAAAAGACAGGAAAGCCAGAACGGCGCCGATCACGTGTCCACCTCCGGGATCAGCGCGAGGATCTGGCTACGGTACGGCTGGTCCTGGATGGCCATGACCCAGGTGTCGACGTTCCAGTCGCCCCGGAAGGGGCACTCCACGTCGCCGGTGTAGGGCCCCGTGATCGGCACAGTCTCGAGCTCCGTCGAGGTCGTGACTCGCCCGAACTTGAAGGGGTAGCAGTCGAGCACGCGCGCGAGGATCTTGGCCACCTTCCGGATCCGCATCTGCCCCGTCCCGTAGGGTCCGTCCGTGACCAGGCGCATGCTCTGCATCGTGCAGGTGAACCCAGCTCCCACCACCAGGTGGTCTCCCACGCACGCCGCCGGCGTCGTCATGGAGCCGGCCGCCACCGCGGCCGTGTAGACCGCCTCCTCGGTCGCGTTCCAGATCGTTGCCGTCGTGCCGTTGAACCGATCGAGGCCCGTGACCGTCGCGCCCGCGGTGGCCACGTCAACCCACGCGTCCAGGGGGATGGCCGTGAGGTCCTCGATCCCGTCGAAGAGCTCCACACAGTAGTACGTCCCGCGCAGCACGATCGCCCACACCGCCGAGCGCGAGGTGCCGTCGGCAACGCCCACGCTCTTGTACAGGCCCCCGCCGCCGGATTCCAGCCGGTGCCAGGCGCGCATGCCGAGCTTCTTATCGTACGCGAGCGCGCACAGGACCCCATCCGATCGGACCGCGTAGACGATGGGCCACGGGACGCCGGCGAAGGCCGACTCGACAACCGTGCCCGCGGTCGGACTGAAGAGGTGCTCGGCGTGGTAGCTCAGGTCCTCCACAGACTCCTCCGTGGCGCCCGCGGTAGGGTACTCGCGCAGCCGCGTGGCGAGGTTCTGCCAGAAGAGCATCGCAGAACCGACGAGGCATGCCGGTACGGCTGCCCCGCCGAAGTGGGTCGATGGCTGCAGCTTCTCCGGCGTGAGTGCCGTCATGTCCGGCGGCACCACGTACTCCACGCCGGCCGTGGAGATCAGCAGCACCGTGCCCGCGACGAGCTCCTGGACCACCATGCTCGTGTCGCTCGCGAGGGTGAGCTCCATTGCGGCGTCCGCGGTGACGACGTTGCGGTAGACCGTGACGGTCTCGAGCTCGGGGATGTCCGGGTCTGCCCAGTCCGCGACGTCCGTGAGTTGCTCGACGTCGTAGCGCAGCCGCTCGTAGTAGGTCATGTCGATGCCGCCGGTGGCGCACCAGTAGGACCAGTGCGCCGTCCCGTCCGTGATATCGGCTGCCGTGGTCGTGGGCCCGCCGGATCCAGCCGAGGTGCCGGCTGTGATGCAGGTGTAGAGCTTGAGCGGTGTGGCGCCGTTGCTGACGATGTCGCCGATCTCGTAGGCCGTCGAGGCCGCCCAGGACACTGCCCGGGCGTCCACGTAGATCCCGGCGCGCGAGGCCCACACGGTCTGGCTCTGGTTGGTGGATCTGCCGAACCAGAGGCGCTGTCCGTACCCCGCGATGGCCCCCGGGTAGTCTCCGGTTGCCGAGAACGGTACCGCCCCGGTGTTCCCGACAATGACCGAAGTCGCGATCGTGAACGTGCTCCCGGTCCACGTTACCTGCCGGATCGCGTAGCTCGTGTGAGAGATGAAGAGCGTGTTGCCGTCCACCGCGAAGCGGAGCTCGCGGCAGTGCGCCGCGGTCGTGTAGGGAGTCGTGAGCTCGAGGGGGGCCCCGAAGAGTGTTCCGTCGGCCTTCCAGAACCGCAGCACCAGGGCGGTGAACTCGAGCATGTAGGAGACGCCGTTCGGGAGCTTCCAGCCGTAGAGGCGCCCCTGCACGTTGTTCTTCGTGGTGGCCAGGTACTTCGATCCCGGCCGGGTGATGATCCCGCCCTGGGAGAAGGGCATCCAGTTCTCGAGGGTGAGGCAGCCCTTCGCGTAGAGCAGCAGATCGGAGCGGCCCGAGAGCTTCGGCGTGAGCTCGCCGCCCGTGAAGTCGGTGATGAGGAGCGCCGAGACGGACACTTACACATCCTCCCAGCGGACCACTTCCTCGGGAGCCTCGGCGCCCTCGGACATGGCGACCGGGCGTGCGGTGGCGTACCAGCTCGCGAACCGATCCTCGAGCTCCTTCTTCTTCGTGGTCTGGCCCGTCACGTAGTAGGCGATCTCAGCCGCGATCCGCATGGAGATCACGGTCGGTAGCAGACTGTCCCACTGGTTCGGGTCGGTCTCCTGCCTCACGTACTTCGCGATGCTCGGGTCCTGGTTGGTGTAGACCCACATGCCCTCGCGGCGGAACTGGATCCCCTGGGTGGTCTCTGCGGTGGCGGCATCGCTCGGGATCTTGAGCAGTCGCAGGCAGTCGGGGGGGAGCACGAAGAGGTAGTCGAAGGTGGTGTGGTTCTCCGGTGGGGTGCCGTAGTAGCACCAGTGCACCGTGTTGTCGGTGATGTCCGCCGTCGTCCCCGTGGGCCCTCCCGACGCGGCCGAGGTCCCCGCGGTGATGCAGACGTAGACCTTGCCCGTGTCGTTGCTCACCAGGTCGTCGACCGCGTAGGCCGTGCTCTTCACCCAGCACCAGTTGTTCGTGGTGGTGGACGCCTCCATGTACTTCCAGACGACAGTGCCATCGGTGATGGCGGCCGTCGTTCCGGTCGGACCTCCGGAGGACGCGGAGATCCCCGCGGTCGTGCACTCGTAGGTCTTGGCGGTATCGTTCGTGCACCTGTCGCCGAGCCGGTAGGCGTGGCTCGCGGTCCAGGGCGTGGCCTGGTCGTGCCACCCCTTCATCGAGGCACGCTTGATGCACGCCGGCCAGGGGAGGAGTCGGAGCACCTCGTCGCGACACACGGAGTACGCATCGATGGCCGCTGCGGGGTTCTTCGCCGTGTCGGACATGCTCGATGCCTCGGGACACCCGAGCTCGCGCAGCGCGCGGTTGACGACCTCGAGATCTGTCATGGTCTACCGCTTCTTCGAGCCGCGATAGCCCGACGCGTAGGCCGCTTGGCCCTGGCGCGCCGCCCTGCGACGCGCTCCCTTGCCGCGGTAGACCTTGCCTCGGCTACCCCATCGGTAACCGCCCTTCACCTTCCGCACCGGCATGGCTCCCCTCCCAGGAACCGGGCGGGCCCCGAAGAGCCCGCCCGTATTCACATTTCCCGAGCCGCTACGCGCTCGCGCGTATCTTGGCCGACTTGGCCGCTCGCGCGCGCTGCTCGCGGTCTGCGTCCGCCTGCTTCTCGATTTTCCTGGCCTCCTCCAGGGGGACGTCCTGCGTTGTCTTGAAGTACTTGAGCAGTCCGTTGTCCCTGAAGCGCTGCACGTCCAGCGGGTAGGTCTTGCCCTGCTCGTAGAGCATGCAGGCCGACGAGTCGTAGCAGGTCTTCACGCACACTGCATCGACGACCATGAATACCTCCTCTCAGCCCCGGTCGAGGGCTACAGTATCGGTGCCGGCGGGTTGATGACCGGGAGCATGTCCCAGGCGCCCGCGGTGAAGACGTCGGTGCCGATCGTGTAGATCGCACCGAAGTACTGGAGTAGCGTTCCCTGGCCGACCACGGGGATCACGTAGGGGATCGCCCCTACAGCCCACGCGACGATGGTCGCGTTGGCGATCACGCCGCTGTCCCACAGGACCGTGTTGGAGGTCAGGGCCTCCGCTGCCGAGGTCACCATCTGGATCCTCAGCGTGCCACCGCCGGCGGACACGATCGCCGTGTCGATCCGGAACACGTACCACAGCGGCTCGTAGAACCGCCGCCCGGCCGCGCCCCAGTCGACCACGTTGTCGGAGATGTGGGAGTCGACCGTCGTCTCGTCCTGAGCATCCGAGAGGATGCCGTTGTACTCGATGTACACAGCTTCCTCCTTTCCTTAGCTGACCACCGACTCGGTGTTGAGGATCGAGTCGTTGCGCTTGATCGGGATCCCGTTGAAGGACAGGATCGGTTTGCCTGCGGGCTGGTCGATCGTGAGGTTCACGTTCGACTTCGCCGCAGCCTGCTTCCACAGCCAGGAGCGCACGGTCCGGTTGCAGTAGAAGACCGGCCGGCCCATGTTGACGTCGGGGATGCGCTCGTAGGCGTCGATCATGGCCGCGAACAGATCGACCGTGGAGGTCGTGATCGCCGAGGTGTCGATGTTGCAGACGCGGACGCAGTAGCGCCAGTCGCGCACCGTGAGACCGAGGTCCCACTTGTAGTGGCTCCGGTAGCCCTCGTAGCGGCCGTCGGCCGCATCCAGGAGCGTGACCTGGCCCTTGTCCTCGTGCTGGAACCCGGCGACCGATCCCTTGGGGTAGATACCGTGGACGGTGTTCTCGCCCCACACGATGAGCAGCATGCTCGTCTGGTCCGACCCAGAGGCCGAACTGTAGGCGCTCACCGTGTTGTAGGTGCTCACCGTCGAGTCGGTGCCGACCGCCGCGTAGCGCGGGTTGACGCCCGTGAACCGCTCCGGGTACGTCAGCACGGAACCATAGACGCTGGTGGTCGCCATCGCCTGGTTCATGGCCTCGAGGAAGGCCCGATCCTCCGAGAGCCTCCACGCCGCGCTGTTGCCGTTCAGGTCCGCCAGGGCCTTGTCGACCTCCGCGTACGCCTCCAGCATTCCGCAGGTGTCGGTGATCTGCGACGTGATGCTCTTCGACGGCTGCACGCCGTAGTTGAGCAGACGCCAGGTCACCGTCGGGAGACCCGAGCGGATCGTGGTCTTGTGCCCCGTCTGCAGATTCCCCTCGACGATGACCATGTCCTCGAGGATGGGGTTCGTCTGCGCCAGGAGCTCGATGATCGTCCTGATCTTGTTGTCGGGGTCCAACCTGGACGCGAAGTCCGTGTAGGAGACCCCGGTAAGGGTACTCATATGGTACCCCCTTTCCAGACCTTACTTCTGGTTCGGGTACAGTACCTCCGCGGGATCCTTCGGCACCGGCTTCGTTGCCTGACCTTCGACAAACGCGTGCTCGGCGGTGTCGCGCCCGATCTTCGCGAACATGCGGATGATCCGCTTGTCGTTGCCGAGGCCTGTCCTCGTGAACAGGTCGGCAATGTCTGGCGTGAAGTACCGCTGCACACCGCGCTGCATGTAGCCCATCTCCAGGTCGTAGTTTCCCCGGAGCTCCGCCCGCAACTCCGCGTCCGTCTGCTCGAGGGTGGCCTTGATGGTCTTCGCGGCCGTCTCGGCCTCGGTCAACCTCTGCATCTGGTGCCATCGGTGCATCTGGGCGGCCTGCTCCTGAGTGAGTCCCGCCTTGTGAGCGAGTTCGCGCAGGCTGGCTTCCATCGCTGCCGGATACTCGAATCCCGCTGGGGCCTTCGCCTTGTCCAGCTTGTAGTCCGTGGGTTTGTCGGGCACGCCAGCCGCCTTGCGGTAGGCCGCCCTCTCCTCCTCGGTCGCATCCTTTCCCGGTAGACGCACAGACTCGCCCAGCTTCCTCTCTGCCTCGAGGTACGCCTTCCCAAGCTCGCCAAGGTTGGCGTAGCGGTGCAGGCGCTCGTTGGCCTTCAGGTCGTCGGGGAGCTGCGCCACCCATGCGGGAGGCGTCTTCGGAGCGCCACCTTCCGCCAACGGCGGTGTGGTGACCTCGGCAGTCGGCGCCTTCCCGGTGAGGATGCTGCCTCCCTGTCCCGGTGCTTCTGCGGCCGGCGAGGTGCCCGGGGTCTCCGGATTCGCCGCCTGAT
The DNA here is from genome assembly GCA_041648665.1 of bacterium. Lineage (NCBI taxonomy): Bacteria > bacterium. The sequence goes on from JBAZOP010000017.1 coordinate 45,391, forward strand.
TCTCTGCCATTACGGCCCTGCCCTTTCCGCGATCTGCTCGACGAGCAGCTCGCTCTGTCGCTTCTTGCCCAAAGGATCCCCGTCAAAGAGGCGGAGGATCTCGATGGCCACGTTGTGGCGGACGCGGCCCTCTTCGCTGCTGATGGTCTCCAGGAGTTGCAGCTTGGCGAACAGCACGCCCATGACGATCTGCCCGTCAGCGCTGGCGGCCACCCTACGAAAAGCCTCGTCAATGCGCTGCTGTACCTCCTTGGGAGTCAGACCTTCCAGTTCCTTGCGCATCGGCTTCCCGTCTCCTCTACAGAAGACCCGCGAGCGGGTTGCCCCACCCGCGGGTCTCGCCTGTTTACATGCCGGCAGGCAGCGGCAGTTCCGCGAACACGATGCTCACGACGTAGGTCGAGGACGAGGCCACGACGCCCACGACGGCGATCGCGGTCGCC
>JBAZOP010000018.1 GCA_041648665.1 bacterium
CATTCCAGTATCGCCGCTTCCCGAATGCCCATATCATCTCATATGACGGGGCAAACCGCTTACAGTTTAGCGCCATGCTCCCACCACGATCCCATACCACCTCGGCGTAGATTGGGAAAGGTAAAAACCGCACAGGATGCACTGCCTCACCACTGCGATACCTCACTTTGTGATTCACCCATACCAGGCCGCTACAAACTCGCAGACATTCGGTTATCACATCTCTAATCCACGCCTGATAATCCGCCTCATCCCTTTGGTCAAAATAGCCATCACTCGCCTTCTGCAACCAGGCATTATGCTTATGCATTCCGCTGCCATTGGGCGATGTAGGCAGGGTGTTGTATGGTGGGCTTGTCACCACGGCGTCAACGCTGTTATCGGCCATGCCGCGCATCACCTCCAGGCAGTCACCTTCGATGAGCGTGAACTCAGGCATGGCGCGCCTCTTTGTAGTAGCGTTCCGCTTCCCCCAGCCACGCCGCGCAGGTGCGCGCGCGTGCGAGGGCCGTGGCCGTGTCGCCTGCCTCCAATTCGCGCACCGTCTGCTCCCACTGCCAACGCGCCTTTTCGCAGAGTAGCGACACCGGCGTGATAGGGTGGTCGGGGTCGCCAAGCGGGGCGGCGTCCTCATCTCGCAGCGCGTCGAGCGCGCTTCCCACGTCGGCCACGAACCAGGGCCATTCTTGCGCGAAAGCCTGGCCTGGGCACTCGGTGCGCTCATCCTCTCTGTGCATCCGCAGCGCCCTCTCATCGAGGCCCGCGTCGTAGAGCAGGCGCGCCGCAAGGGTGGCTGTGGCATCCCACTGCGTAACGGGCGGGGTATGGTCGGTGAACAGGCCCCACATCTCGATGTGGCGCGCCCCCGCGTTGTGCCCGCTCACGCCGATACCGTCCTTGCTTATGTCGAAGGTCGGCCAGGTGCTACCATCCGGCCCTACAATCCAGTGCGGCCAGGCGTCCCAGCCCCGGCCTTTCCAATAGGTGATCGTGGCGTCCACCGAGGGCTGGCCGTAAAAGGGCGCGTCAATGCCGGTATGATGGATGTAGAGCGCCCGCCAGGGCGTCGTCTTACTCTCCGGTGGTATATTGCGCGATTCTGCGATGATGGGCGGGGTAGACACGAGCGACACGCCGCCCCACGCGGCCACGGCGCGGGCGATGGTCTCCGTCACGTCGAACGACTCCCAATCCCATGTCGGGCCGGACGTGTACAGAAAGGCCGCCTTGATGTACTCGTCCTGCGAGAGTTGCGCGTCGTACCAGGCGAGCTGGTCTAGGTAGTGCTCTGTGCCGTCCGTAAATGCCTTCCACCCTTGGCGGTCGCCGCCGTCTATGCCGCACTCCGTAATCAGCGTCGGCGGCATGGCCACGCCGATACCGGCCAGCTCTTGCGCTACAAAGCGATGGCGCAGGGTATGCCAGGCATGGTCGCGCATCATGTCCGGGAAACCGTATTCGTGCAGGCCTAGGTAGTCCGCACCGTCCAGCGCCGGGGCGATGATCCACCAGGCGCGGCTGTTGGCATCGGCGGCGCGCAGTTGTGGCGTGCCTCGCGCAAAGTTGCCCACCACGGCGCGCAGTCCGGCCTCGTGCACGAGCTGCACCGCGCGGCGTGTAAACGCCACCCAGGCGGGCAGCGCGCTCTCGCTGGTGTCTGGCTCATTGCCGATCTCAATAGCGTGCGCCCAAGAGCGCGCCCGGAAAAACGGGCCATAGGTGAGCCACCAGGCGTCTGCGCCGTCCGCGCCAAGATGGATAAACCTGTTCTGTAGCGCGTCCACGTCCGGGGTGCGGATGATGTATTGCAGGTCGCCCCACGGCGGCGTGCTGGGCGGGTCAACGAGCTTGACGCAGCGTAGGCGCGGCGCAACCTCCTTGGCCCATTCGGGCATACGGATCCACTGCAGGGACAATTTAGACACCCGCCACCGCCTTGCATTTCTGCTGGAATATGCTATACTCAGGGTGCTGAGGGAACCTATAGCGTGGTGCGGCTTTCTTTTTTATGACACCCATGATCTTTTGCGCTGGTTCCCTCAGCAAGAACCGCCCAAGATCGTGGGTGTCACCTTTTGTGAGAGGAGCAAGATGCTTGATCGCGTTTGTGAGATTTGCGGTACTCACTTCTCTACCGTTCCTTCTCAGGTCGCGCGTGGATTTGGAAAATATTGTAGTAGAGCCTGTTCTCACGAGGCGCGCAAGCGCCCTCTCGCGCAGCGTTTTTGGGCCAAGGTTGACAAGTCCGCTGGCGCGGATGGGTGTTGGTTGTGGATGGCAAGCGCAGACGCCAAAGGCTATGGCCATATCAGTATTGGAACAAGGCTGAAAAGGGCATCTCGTGTCGCCTATGAACTCTGCATTGGCCCTATCCCTGGGGGGCTTTGCGTCTGTCATCACTGTGATAACCCTACCTGTGTCAATCCCTCGCATCTCTTCCTGGGAACTAGATCTGATAACGCCAAGGATATGGTCAACAAAGGCAGGCATGTAGCACAGGCGCATCCTGAAAAGCTGCAACACGGCAACGCCCATTTCTCTCGACGCCATCCTGAATGTGTGGCGCGTGGGGAGGGCCACTACAGCCATAAACACCCCGAGCAGAGGCTGCGTGGCGAAAGGAACGGGCAGGCAAAGCTTACAGAAGCGCAGGTGCGCGAGATCCGCGTGCGCTATGTCCACGGGACGCCCAGCCAGACCGCCATTGCCAGAGAGTATGGCGTTTCGCGACGCGCTATCCGCAATATCCTCGCCGGGAAGTCCTGGAGGCATATCCTCTGTCCATAACTTGCTCATTCGTCGCTCCCGAATAGCTCGTTGAGCTGTTCCGCCGTGGCTCCCAGCTTTTCGAGCAGGGCGCGGCGCAAGTCGCCGTCGGCAATAGTGAATAGCGGGCGCGGCGGATGCATCACCAGGGCAATGAGCAGCGTCACCGCCTCGCCGCGCAACTTGCGGCGAATGAGCGGCGCATCAACGCGCCACTGATAGCCCACCTCGTCACCGTCCCGCCGCTCCTGGAATCCCGTAGCCTCGCGTTCCGCGTCGGTCATCCTGAGCTTGTGTGAGAGCGGGTAGAGGATAGCGTGCTCTCCCACGCTGTACTCGCGCACGTTATTCACGCACGCGGCGGCGTTGATGAACTCCCAAACCGTAAAATCAAACTCCCGAACCTCATGAGCCTCCACTGTGCCTTCCTCCTCCTATACTGGTGCGGACGTGTGTTGATCCACCGTCCCGCTAAACGTACTTGCCGCCTGCGATGCCGTGCCCGAACTGAGCGGATGTGTGTGCGTGCCATCCTGGAGCACCGCTTTTGACCAATAGGGGCTACCCCCGCCAGCGGAATCGCTCATATAGAAATACTTCTCCGTTGCACCCGTCCCGCTGCTTACGATCTGTTTGTCCAGAAAATTGGTGTTGGTGTTGGTAGACCCTGATAGCGTGATCGCGCCGTTGCTGATCGTGCCTGTCGCCGTGAAGTGGTGGGGGTGCAGGCCATAGGCGGTGTAGAACGCGCTCAGGTCTACGCCATCCACCGTGGCACCTAGCGCGGAAAGGACGATGTTGCCCGCGTTCACAGTGATCCCCGTGCAGGTCAGCGCAGCACAGGCGAGCTGCCCCACCAGGCCACGGCGCGCGATGGTGTCCCCGGATGCCGTGTCCGACTCCGGGAAGCCGTTGAGATAGGTCACGTTGAGGAGGGGAACTTTTGTGGCGCTGCTCACGGTAAAGGGCGGAGTGCCAGTGCTCACGCTAGAGATCAGTACCCGTCCGGTCAGGTCGCCGCTGGCGCTGCGCAGGGCGATGGTGTTCCCCGTAGCGGCGGTGGTGCTGGAATGCCCGTTGAGCAGATAGGCGTTGAGGTTCGTCACCTCGGTCTGCGAGGCGACCACGAACGGCGCGCCGCTGGCCGTGGGGATGGTACTGGTATACTGAGTAGCCGATACCGTCCCCGCCAACACCGCCGACGTTGCGCCGCCCGGCGTAACGTGATAGCTGCCGTGAACGAGTGCGCTCGCGTAAACGCTCTTGCCCGTGGCCGTAATGTCGCCGGCCACGGCGAGGGCCGTGCCGGTGTCGCCGGGCTTGAGGTAGTAATTGACGCTCTGTACCAGCCCCGCCGCGTTGATGAGTTGGTTGGCGTCACGCACGGGGATTTTGCTCGCCTCGCTGGCCTCGGTCGCATGGTAGCCGTCGTGCAGGTCGGAGTCGAAGTAGAGCACCTTGGTAGAGGTGAGCGGCACCGAGAGCGGCGCGGCCCCCGCCGCCCCACAGGTGATCTGGCCGGTGAAACTACCCAGCACGCTGTACACATTCGACCAACGCGTTGCCGTGTCGCCGCACTTGATCGTGTTGTTCGCTGATGGGTAGAATGTACCGTTGCCCAGAATGACGGTATGCGTGGCATTCCACAGGTAGATGCTGGCCCGGTCGGTCTTGATGTTTAGCAGCGAGGCGGTGCGGTTGAGATAGGTGTTGGCGTCGGTCACGTAGACTGCATTACCCTGCGCCGTGACGTTACCTGCGAACGTAGCGCTGCCCGTCGCAGCTGCCAGCGTAATCGTCGTGGTCGTGTCCGCCTTGCGCACCACCACATCGCGCCCGGCAGTGGTGGGGTAGAGCGCGGAACCGGAATCCGTCCAGTATTGCGCCGGTGCCGCCGCCCACGAAAGCGTGCCAGACCCGTTATCGTAGAGATACCCCGCGGCGTGTGCTGCGGGCCAACTGTAATCCAAGCCCTTGATGCGCTCGAGGTTGCCATCCGAGCTGGCCGCCTTGAACGATAGCACCCCCGCCGCAGTATAGCCGCAGATGTCACCGTTCGCGCCGCCAATGGCCACGCGATAGCTCCCGTAGGTGGCCTCGGTGGTAGACCAATAGGCGGTGCCCGAGTCGAATAGGATCAGGTTGGCATTAGTGGAGCCGCCGCCGTAGGAGTTGCCGGCGAAGAGCTGTAGCGCATACTGTGTCCGCAGTCCGCCAGCATCGGGCATGCGCCCGAAGCAACCCCATTTGCGCGCCCCCACGCCGCCATACTGGGCTTCCAATCCGACGGTTTGCTCTGTAGAGCCGCCGCCCGCATCACGATAGATCAGCACATCACCATCATCGTTGATCCAGGTTGCCAGTGTGCCGTTGGCGCGTTTGGTCTGGAACACGCTATCCGCGCCCGTGGGGATAATGCTCGCCGCAAGCGTGGCTGCGACTGCACGCCGGGCCATGATGGAGCCGTCGGTGCCGCTGATGGTGACCAACTCTAGCCCGGTGTGTTCGTCGCCCGCGTACCAGTGGGCGATAGAGCCGTCGTAAAAGTGCGCGTCGGCGTCATCGTTCAGGCCCTTATAGAGGTTCAGTCGCCCGACGTTTTCGTGCCCATCGCCGGAAGAGAGACGCCCAGCAGTGAAACAGTGCACCGTGCCCACGCTACCATTTTGCGCTTCCAGCCCTATCTTTTGCGTCGTGCCATCGTTGCCATAGATGAGCACGTCACCGGTGTTTTCCAACAGGTAGGCGAGGGTAGAGTCGGCGCGGTAAAGACGAAAGGCCCCGCCGCCCAGCACGTGCACGTCATCCCCGGAGGTGCGCGGGAACAGATACGGGTCGCCGCCATTGGCCGCCCGATCCCAGTAGCAGCCGCCGGTTACCGAAGAGGCAAAGGTGATCTGGTGCGCGCTGGGACTGTTGCCGGTGATGACCATGCCCGTGCCCGCAACGTATGTCCAGATACCAGAGTCCGGTGTTACCGTCTGCGCGCCGACGACCATGACCGCCTTGTGCACGTGGTCGCCCGTCACCATGTCGCGGTTGGCAATGGTGCCCATCGCGTTCGCCGCGCCTACGGCCACCGGCGTGGCGTAGCGCGGGAAGACCGGAATGCCCGGCGCGAGGCGGTGATAGGTGCCCCCCTGCTTCTGCTTCTGGTTGGGTTCCTTTTCGCCCCAGCGAATCTCCAACTTTAGGACGCGGTTGGGGAAGGTAAACTTGATCGCGGCGATGGTAGCCGCCTCGCTGACAATGCCCAGGCGGGTGTTGTTGCGCAGCACAATGTCACCGACGTAATACTCGGCCAGCCAGCGGCAGGCCCCGCCCGCCGCCGCGCTCGCCTCAAACTCCGCCTCAAAGCCCTCTTTTAGGCCGAACTGCGCGAGCTGTAGCTCGACCTGGTTGTGCACGGTCTCGTTGCACGCGCCCTCCCAGCGCCCCCACGCCGTTCTGAGGGTGGTGTCGGAGGCCACCAGAGAGTAGCCCATGCCGTGCATGTCGGTGACGAGGAGCTGCCAGTCCCGATACCGCGAGGCGCTGGGCACCAGCACATCCGCAAAGTCATTGATGATGACGCGGCTTGCGCCGGTGCTTTTGTTCGTGCCGTTGTTAGGCACCGCCGTGGCAAAAGTAAACGTCACCGCGCCGCCGGATACCGTGGGACGCAACTCCCAGCCTACACCGTGATCTTTGGCGTAGGCGGCGATGACCTCATCTAGGAAGCCCTCGCCCTCGCGGTAACTGTCCACCGTGCCCGCCGTCGTATTGGCGGCCACAACCAGCGTGCCCCACGTCCAGGCGCGGCTATTGCCGTCCACGTCGGTGCCACACGTGGCCGCGACCGCCGTCTGCCTGACCATCTCTTTCAGGAAGTCATCTACCCCGCCGGTGACGTTGATCCAGCCAATGGTTGCGCCGTCCCAGTGGTAGACCTGGCGAGAGTGGAGCAGGTACTCCACGCCCACACAAGAGACGGTGAGATAATCCTGCTCGGCGGTCTTGCCGTATTGCTCGCGCACCTTCCCGATCAATCCCCATAGCGCCTGCGCGCTCTGCTCGTAGGGGGTAATGCGGATCATCTGCAACACGTCGGGGTCAATGTAGGACGCGGCGCGCCCGTGCGCGGGGAGCTTGAAGGAGCACGTTTCCAGCCGGTGCGCCGTCGCGCCCGGTATCGCCGTGCCCTCAAAGTCCTGCGCTTCCTCGTTGAGCGAACACAACGCGACGCCGTTGCTGTCGCAGAGGTCGAAGCGCCAGTCATCCCAACGCGCAATTGCGGGAACGGTCATCGTCATTTATGATCACCCATGCTGACTGTGGCGCGGATAAAACGTCGTGGCAATCGTCGCCGTGCCCGACGTGGCGCTAAAAACCAGGTTATTCGTGCCATACTTGGCATAGACCATTGTGCTGGTTGCGCTCCGTTTGCCCCACCAGTTCGTCGCCGATCCGCCCGACGGCGTGTAGAGCACGCTAATCGCGGAGGGGTCGAGCACCATCACCACCACGTCGCCGTTGCTGACCGTGCCCTCCAATTCTACCCAGTGCCCATAGGCGTCGGTCACCTTCGGGTTCACCGTGGCCGTCGCCGTGCCGGTGTAGGTGAGGGTCAGATAGCCGTTGAGGTTACCGGTGTTGGCACAGGATAGATTGACCGGCGTCGCACCGTTGAAGGCGCTCGCCCCCGTTACCGCCGTGGGATTCCAGAAGGTCGGGTCGGGCGCGTAGAACTTGAGCGTCACCTCTGTCCACGCCTTCGTCGCCGCCGGAATCCACTTACTGTCGTCGAACGGCTCTGCCAGCCCGCAGCGGATGCTACGCTGGTTGTTGGCCCAGGAGGTGTAGGTGAGCGTGCCCAGCCCGTCGCCGCGCGCGTCCACCGCAAAGTGCGCGCCCAGCGCGGCGAGGTTGGTCACGACGTTGCTGTAGCTGGAGCCGTACACCAACAGGTCGGCCTCGAAGGTGCGTGCGGTGCGGTTGTACGCCTGGAACTGTTCCGGCGGCGTCTTGGTCGCCACCTGCACCGAGACGGGTTTCGCCGTGTCGTTGTAAATGCCCCGAATAGCGCGCAGCTTGTACGTCGAGCCGTCGTTGAGGTTGAGCACCGTGCTCGCGCTATTGGTGTAGCTCAGGTCGTTGGCGGCCATTAGTACGCCCCCCCTGGCACATAGTTCTCGCCGATAAGGATGTTCACCGCCTCGGCCAGACGCGCCACAACCGTGGTACTGGAAAGCAGCGCATCGCCCAGCCCAAAGATGTTGATAGTGACGGGCTGCACGCCCTGCGCCTGGTCGCCGCCCGCCGGCGTTCCCACCGCGGGCGCCGGCGTCGTGGGTGTGGTAGCCATGCCCGCCGGAACACCGCCCGTGCCGATCATCGCCCCCGCCGCGTTGAGCTGGCGCACCAGCTCGCCAATGAGCGCCGCGTCAATGCCCGTCTCCGCCGCTGCGTTCTGCGCCACGACCACGCCAGCAATGGCTTCCATCACTGCCTTGATCTTGTTCGCCGTCTCCACGGCTCTCGTGAGCGCGTCGCCCCACTGCGTGCCGATAGAGACCAGCGCCGGAACCAGCACGCCAACCGCCGCTTTCATCGCCGCTACGAACTTGTACAGCCAGGACACCAGCCCGCCCACGGCGGTCTCCGAGGCGTTGAGATTAAAGTCCTTCAGCCCCTTCAGCATCTCGCCCAAGCTAAGCACCTCAAAGATGCTCTTGATCTGCCCGCCTACCTCCGCTGCCGCGCCAAGAGCCTTGTCCGCGAATCCCGCCTTGACGCGCAATAGCGCGTTGGCAATGAGTGGCGCGGCTACTTCCAGCGCGGCCAGGTATGCGGTCAAGAAGGGCACGAACGTCGGTGCGGGCGGCACCACCGCCGTGAGCTGCACCCCCAGGATGTCGAACAGCTTTTTGACGTTATCGGCCAGCCCCGCCGCCGTGGAGAGCATGGTGTCGCCGATCTTGGCTTTGACCGCCATGATCACCTCGGCAGCGCGAATGGCCGCCCCCGCTGCCAGTGCCCCCCAGAGGGTGAGGTCGGGGAACTTGTCGGGTACTTGGAGCTTGGCCAGGTCAGCGCCGATGATAGCAAACAGCTTGCTGAACGTGTCGGCTACGCCCGTTGCGGCCATGAGCACGTCCGGGCCGATGGCCGCCTCCACTGCGCGGATCACCTCCACCACGCGGATAGCGACGCCGGCCATGAGCGCGCCCCAGCGTTCCAGGTCGGGCATCTCTTTGGGCAGCGCTATCTTGCTAAAGTCGGGCATGACCCCGAACAGCTTGGCGAACTTGTCGGCAATGCCCGCCTCGCCGCCCGTTTCGTTGAGCGTGTTCGCGCCCATGATGGCCTCGGCCTCTTTCATGGCCCGCGCCGCCGTCACCGCACCGTCACGAATGGCATTGCCCCACGCTGCCCAGTCAATCGCCGCCGGGCCGCCCTTCATATTCGAGAGTTGCGAGAACACCCCCAGCACTTTGCCGATGAGGTCGGTCGCGGCACTCAGCGCGTCGCGGGTGCCCTGGTCGAGTCCACCCACCAGGCCGTTTACCAGGTCAATGGCTATCTGCCAGGTTTCCTTCGATGGCGAATGGCTGTTCGCTTCGTCGCGCATCCCGCCGATGATGTTGGCGATCAGCCGCTTGGCCCCGTCAGCCAGTTCCTGCGCCTTGCGCGTCAGCCCCTCTTTCAGGCCGTTGAACATATCCTCGCCGAGCCTCTGCATCTGCGCGGGCAGGCCAGAGAAGAAGGCTTTGATCGCGTCCCAGGCGTCCCGCGCCGTCTGTCCGATGATCGCCCATGCGTCAACCCACACCGCCTTCAGCTCTGCTATCATGTCAAACCAGAGGGTACGCAACTGCACCTGGAAAATGCGCAGATAGCCCTCCACCGTTTCCTTGAACGCGGATACCGTGTTCTGTAGGGTTTGCCACGCCCCCGCCCAGTCCCCCTGAATAGCCTGCATCACCGCCGTCAGAATGCCCTGGATCACGTTGATGACCGTGCTCACGATGACCTGAATCGCGCCCATCACCGTGGTGACAACGGCCTGAATCGCAGGCCACACCGCATTGAACACGGCAAAGATGATGTCCATTGACGTGCTGATGATGGTCTGAATCGCGGGGAGATTCTCGCGGATGATGTCGGCGATGGTGGTGATAACGCTGACCACCACGGGCATAACCGCCTTAACCACCGTGGCGATGACCGAGAACACCTGCGCGAACACGGGCATCATCGCCTTGATGATGTCCAACACCAGCGGCACAACCGTCTGAATCACCTGACCCAGCGCGGGCCATACCGCATTCCAAATGGCCTGAATGGAGGTCATGACCGAGGCCACGGTATCGCGGATGAGAGGCAGGTTGCCGACAATCCAGGTGATGATCGTGCCAATGACCGAGGCTACCACCGGCGCGATCTGTCCGAGGGCCGTGGTGATCATGCCCCCGGCCTGCGCGAACACCGGCCCCAGCGTGGCCATGATCGGGCCGATGTTGGCAGAGAGGGTGTTGAATACCTGGAGCACCGAGGGCATGACCGCCTGCACGCGCGCCGCAAAGGTCTCGACCTTGCCGGTGATAAAGTCGAGCACCGGGCCGATCACCGCCGCCGCCTTGGGCGCATCCGCCCCCAGCAGGTCAGGCAACACCGAGATAGCCCCGGCCTTGATACCCTTCGCGCCCCCACCGACAGCGGAGAATGCCTTTTGCGCCGATGCCGCTGCGCTCTGCGCTTTGCTCATGCCAGCGGTCAGCCCCGCGCCGATGCGCTTGCCAAAGGCAGCGATGGCGGTCATGTTCTTTTCGTCGGTGAGCACGTTCAGGAAGCTCGCCATTGGCCCCTGCAAGGCTTCCCACACGCCCTTGCTCATATCGCGCTTGACGATGTTCATCGTCTCTTTGATCGTGGAGCCGAGGCCAGCCAGCGAGGTCGCCTGATCTTTGGCCGCGCCCTCAAAGCCGCTGCCCTTCATCTCTTCCCCGAACGCCTTGAAAAAGCCCGCCGCGCCGACCGTGCCCTCAGACACGTCCGAGAGTTGCTTGCCCATGCGCGCCAGAATGTCATTGACCGGCACGCCCGCGCCGACCAGCTGCAGCATGTCATCGCCCATGAGCTTGCCCTTGCCACGAATCTGGCCCATGACCAGGCCAAGCTGCTGGATCACCTGGTCGCTCTTGCCCGTGGCCGCTGCAAAGTCCACAAGCTGCGTTACCAGGCCCTTGGCTTCCTCGCGGGTTGCGCCAAAGGCCATGCTCGTCTTCAGCGCGTCGCCGATCATGCCGCTCTCAAAGGGCGACTGCGCACCCATCTTTTCCACCCAGCGCAGCAGGTCCGCCGCGATAGGAGCCGCCGCGTCACGCGCCGCGTTAAGGTCGAGCTGCCCCGTGGTGACGCTCTTGGTCACGTTGACGAGCTGGTTGCTCTTGGCCGTCAGCGCGGCCATCGCCGCCTGCTCTTCGGAGAGCTTGCCCCGCACCTTGTCCAGAGCAATGACTTCCTTTTCCTTTTGCGCCGCCGAGAGCTTGCCGTTTGCCAGCGCCGCCGCCGTCTTTTGCTCCTGAATACTCACCGCGTTGCTGTGCTCGCGCACCGCCTGCTGCAAGTCCTGGAGCTTTTCCGTTTCTTTGGCCGTGAGCTGTACGCGCACCTGCCCCGCCGCCACGACCTCCGTGGTGCCCTTCATCAGCTCTTTGGTGACCATCGCCCCCAACGAGGCTTGCATCCGCTGTTGATCTGCCACGGCGGTGTAGGACGCGCCGAGGTTGTTTTTCAGCGCGTTCGCCGCCGCGCTGATACCGCCCAGCGCCAGTTGCCCCAACGCCGTGCCCAGGGCCACCGTCTTGGCGCTGATGCCCGCCATCGCCGCACCCGCGCCAGAGGCCGCCGAGCCGAGGCCACCCATCGCTGCGCCCACCGACTTGGCCGCGCCCGACGCGCCCGACGCCTTGCCCGCAAAGCCAGACGTTTCACCGCCCAGCCCTTGCAACGAGGAACGCGCCTTGTTCAGCACCGCGCTCATTTCGTCCTTGGCGGAAAGCACCACCCTCAGTTCCGCCGCCGTCATCGCCATTCGCTATTTCCTCTCGCTTTGGAGGCGGGTTATCACGCGCTCTAGCACGTCCTCTGGACACTCGCACAAGTCGCGCCAACTCCACTGCATCGCTACCATCACCTCCGCGTCAGATTTGTTCTGCGCGTCCCATGCCTCCCAAAACGCATCCCGGCTGAGCCGGGTCACGATACGTTTTTTGGTGCTTCCTCCGCCTGTTCCTTTTCCATCGCGGCGATGTGTTCGCTAAGCACCGCCTCGATTTCGGCGGCCACATCCTCTTTGAGGCTTGCGAATGCCTTTTCCGTCACGCGCACCGGCTTGTCGTGGTCGTCCACGAGCGCCCAGTCCACGATCCAGGCCAGCCAACGCATCTTTTCAGCGCGGGCCATGTCCAACTCGAACTCTGGAATATCCGCGCCGCCGTCCTGGAGCTTCATGGCCGTGCGCCCCCAGGAGTTGAACTTGAGCGCCATGACCTCGCCGTGGTTCAGGCGCGTCTTGACCTCGATCCACCCGCCGCCTGGCAAGTCCAGCACCTTCGTTTCCGCCGTCACAAAGCCTCGTCTGCTGCTCACTCCTCTGGCCTCCCCTCTCCCGTTATCCCAATCGTTGTCTCACTGCGCGCGATCACCTGCGCGTTGCGCCAGCGCCACACCCGTGGCCCCACGGCCAACACCAGGGTGAAGCGCCCGCCGTGCTCTAGCAGAAACTCGTCAAAGGCGGCGAGGGCCGCCGTGACCGACGCGCCCCCGCCCGTGGTCTGCAACTGCCAGCGGCCCAGCAGCGCCGCCTCGCGTCCCGCCGAAAGCAACCGCCCGCTTATTCCACTGGCTTGCATTCTTTACCAGTCCCTTACTACTTCTGCCCCCAAGCCCCGTTTGCGCTGAAATTAGCGCTGATCTTGACCGCATCGCCCACGCCGGTTTCGACCGACATGTCCAGCCACGCCGGGCCGTACCAGTATTTCGTGATGGCGTCAGACGACGGGTACAGGTACAACTTCACGCCGTCCGCACTGTCCGAGCCGTCATAGATGTTATCGTTGGTATCGTCCCAAAAGCCCTCGAAACTGCCCTTGATGTCCTTGAGACCCGCGACGTAGACCTTGTTGGTGTCGCCAAAGGCGGTCACCTCCACTGTGTCGCGGCTCATGTCCAACGACCACGTGGTCAGCGAGGTGATACTTGTCGCGTTCCCCGTGCCCGTGGTGGACATGTAGACCAGTCCGTGCCGACCATGGTAAAGAGCCATTGCTCTACTCCTTCAGTTTTGCTATCAGGTCTGCCACTCTTGCGTCGAACGTGTGCCCCTGAATGAGCGCCTGCGCCTGCGCCAGCCGACGCGCGCGCTCCTCGCCATGCGCCAGATAGTAGCGAATCAGTCCCTCCAGCTCCGCCGGGGTGCTGAAGGTGGGCACCACGTCCCCGAATATCTCGCCCACTTCGGGGCGATAGTCGGTGATGAAAAACGAACCGCACGCCGCCAGCTCGTAGCAGCGGGGGTTCATACTCTCCGCGCCCAGGACGTGCAGCGCGTCGCGCCCCCAGCCGATAGACGTGCGGTGAATGTTCAGCCCGATCTTGGCTTTGCGGTACAGCGCGGCGGTGATAGCGTTACTCACTACCCCGTCGCGCAGGTGCTTGCGCAGTGGATGCCGCGAACCCAGCAACCCCCACGCGCCGTAAAGCCCAAAGTCAATACCGTCCCAGTTGACGGCGCTCAGCGCCTCTACCCGCTCGATAAAGCCCGTGGCCACGAAGACCACGTCGTGCGCGGGCGCGTTCGGGATGTCCCCCTCCTGCGTTTCGGCGTGATGACGCTCCGGCTCATAGGCGTGCTGCCAGTAGTACACCCGCTCGCAGTGCGGCTTGAACGTCTCCACACTGGCGCGCTCGTTTGTCCACACCACGTCGGACATGCCGGCAATGCGGCATTCGCGTTCATCGTCGTAAGGCGACTCGGTGAGAATGGTCGCTACGCGCAGGCCCGCGCGCCGAAAGAGCTTCATGGCCTCCGGGTGCATGTAGCTGCCGCAAATGATCAGCACCCAGTCCACCTGGTGACACAGCGCGCGCTCCAATATCCCCGCCGTGGCCATGTAGAGATAATCGCCCGCCGACGGCTTGGGCGTGCGGCCCTTGTTGTGCTTCCAGGCCCACGTGAGAAAACCGCCCCAATATTGGATGCGCCCGTCCAGGGCGTACTCCACAATCTCTACCCCTTGGCGTTTCAGCGCGTCATGGACGCCGCGCCAGACGTCCGCTACCGCCCAAGTCGCGCCGGGGTGAACCAAGAGCACCTTCATGCCGCCGTCGGCTCCGGCTCTTTGTCCTCTTTGCCCGCCGCCTCTTGCTTGGTGCGGCAATCCTCGCACACCGGCCCGTCCTCCAGGTACAACACGCGGTGACATACCGCACAGAGACACCATGCCCTCGCCATTATTCCCCCTCCTTTGGTTTCTCCCCCTGGATACCGCACTGATACCACGCCCCCACCGGGATGCGCGGGTCGCGGTAGCGGTCAATCTCTGCCAGCTCCACAAACCCCGCCTGTTTCAGCGCCCGCGCCAGAGTCTCGCGGTCATAGGCCCACTTGTGCGGCGACTCTTGCGCGTCCGAGTAGAGAATGAGGTGACACACCGCGTTGAGGTCGGCAATAGGCCACCACACCCGTTCCGGGTATTCGATGGCGTCAATCGTTCCGGCCAGCCAGCGCCGCAACACCTCGCGCGCGTCCGGCACCACCACGCCGATCTTGCCCCCCGGCGTGAGCACGCGGAACGCCTCGCGCAGAAACGCCTGCCCCTCGGTGTAACTCAAATGCTCCAGGAAATGCCCAGCGTAAATCTCATCCAGGTCACCCGCGTCGCAGTTGCTCAGGAACTCGGTCGCGTCGGCATGATAGTCGGCGGGCATAGCCGGGTTGCTATCGAGGTTCCTGTAGTAGCTCAAAGGGAATTCGCCGCTCCCAACATTCAGCCGCCGGTCAACAGTTCGTGCCAGTGCATCAACATCCGCGTATTCTTCCATTTGCTCCACATTCACGTTTGTGCTATAATGCGCGCCAGGAGGATAAACCTAGATGCCTAAGCAAGCCGAAGACATGAAATTCGCCCCCCAGATGCGCCCTCGCAATGGACAATGGATTGAGTGCGAGACATGCGGTCGCGTCTTCTACGTTAGGCCGTCGCGCATAAAACAGGCCCAGATGCACGGTGTGCACATACGATTCTGCTCTGCCAAGTGCTATGACAAGACCGGCGACAAGAATCCAATGTGGGGCAAGAAGCACACTGCTGAAGCGCGCCAGAAATTCGTCGCGAATCCCAATAGACCGCGCTTCCAAGCTGGCCCCGACAACCCTAACGTCGCCCGCTATGCCTTCGGGTTCAAGGGAACCACCGCGCAGTGGTGGCAAGAGCATCTGCGACATACTATTGGCCAATGCCAGGCATGTGGGTACAACACTGAGCCACACATCTTGCAGGTTCACCACATAGACCGTAACCGCCGAAACAATACCAGCGAGAATCTGCTTCTGCTGTGCCCCAACTGCCATCAGCTAGAGCACTATCGCGCCAAAGATGGCGGGTATCAGGGGCATCCCAACGGCACGGACTAATGCCACACCTCGAACTCCAGGATCACCTGCACCCACCCCGTCACGGCGTCCTCCAGGTCGTTTGCGCCCTGGTAGGTCACCGTGGACTGAATCCCCGTCGTCCCGCCCAGCTTGCCCGCGTAACCGTCCAGGCAGGCCAGCACCTGGTCGGCCACTGCCTGCGCGCCGCTGGCCGTGGTCGCCCAACACGCCACCTGCCAGCGCTCGCTCACCGTGCTTGTGGCCGTGCCAAAGGCCGGGCCGGGCGACGCGCTGATACGCTGATAGGTGATGGCAGGCAGGGCCATGCCCTCGCCGAGAATGAACGCCGTCACCCGCGTGCCCACCAGCGCCGCCGTGCCCGCGTGCGCCTTTAGCGCTGCCTCGATGCCCTGGCCAATAGTCAGCGTCATTTGAGCATCGCCTCTAGCATCTCTTCCACTTTGGCCTGTACCGCGCCCATGATCTCGTCGCGGTGCTCGTCAATGGCGGGGCGGATGTAGGGACGCGCCGGCATGGTCACCTCTTTCACGCGATGCCACGCGCCGTCTTTGGTCTGGAAGGTCAGCCAGCCCCCGCCGCGCGCGCGAATGACGCCGCCATACTCGTGGATCGCCGCGTAGGGCGTGTCCGTCACCAGCGCGGCATAATCGGCGCGTACTTCCTGCTTCCAGTTGTTGAGCAGGTTGCCCGTGTCAATGAGGTCGGCGTCACGGATGTTCTGCTTGACCTGGCCCTCCAAGACCATGAGGCCCGCTTGCAGCGCCGCCTTCATCACCACGCCGCGCGCGCCGTTGAGCCGGTCGAGCGATTTCTGAAACTTGTCCAGGCCCTCGATCTTGACGCTCAGCATCAACCGCCCCGTCTGCGATTGCGTTTCAGCCGCTTGTCTCGCGGCGTCCCCTGCGATGGTTTCCCGCCCATGTTCACCCCTGGTCTATGTAGACTATCCTGGCCGCGCGCTCGTATTCACTGGTGGTACTCTCGTCGTGATAGCCGTCCTGTCGCGTCAGCGTCAGCGTGCTCATGCCGCCGATCTCGCTCTTTTCCAGTTCGTCGGCGCGTTTAGCCAGATCATTCGAGCGCATGGCGTAGGCTTGCCCGCGCGCGTCGGTCACCAGCGTGGCGCGCTTGGCGTACTTGCGCGAAAGCAACCGACAGCCCTTGATCGCCGCCGCCGTGACATTGCTGCCTGCCAGCGTCAGCAGGTGCGTGATCTCGTCGTCCTCGAAATCGTAGTTGGCGCTGTCATCGTCGGGGATGAGAAAGCGCACCTTGCCAATAGCGGTGGTGAGGTCATAGGTAAAGGCCATTGCCTACTCCTTTTTCCGTGCAGGCTTGGCCGCCAGTTGCTCTAGCAGCACATGGATGGCCCTTAGCTCTTCCAGAATCGCCGTCAGCAAGGCGCGCTCTGCCATCATGGTTCGCTCCTAGTTCGTGCTGTGCGCCACTTCGAGCCAGTTCGTGCCGTCCGAAATGAGCGTCAGCGTGTCGTATTGGGTCAGGGTGATGTTGCCCGAAAGCATGGTCGTGCCGGTGTCCGTGATGACGATGCTGGTATCCGACGTGTTGGTGAGGATCAGCAAGCGCCCCGCGCTATCGGCGGCAATGTCGGACAGGCCCAGGTTGCCATCCGCCGCGATAGGCTGGTAGGTGCCCGTCGGCGTCAGCGTACAGCCCGCCGTCACCGTGATGCCCGTCGCCGCCGTAAGGCTGCCAAAAGTGCCCACTGCCAGCGTGGTCGTAAACGCGCCCGTGCTCGCCACGACCGCGCCGCTCGACGTTTGCCCGGCCACCACTGCCCCACCGTTGGCCGTCACCAGCCCGTCCACGTCCAGAGTACTGTTGAGCGTGGTCGCGCCGTCCACGTCCATCGCCCCATTGATCAGGGCGAGGATTTCCACGCGCAGCGCGCGCATCCGCGTGTAGGGCACATCCGCCGCTACGCCGCCCGCCGCTACAAAGCCCAGAAGCATCAGCCCCGCGATAAGCGGGGGCACGATGCGCCACATTCTGCGGTTCATCGGTGCCCCCTTTCGTTAGCTGATGGTCGGGTCGGTGTAGCCGCCCGCGCTGTTGATGTAGGCGCACGCGCCCACACGGTTGGCCACGCCCACGCCAAACTCGCTGAAGAGGATGGCCTCTTCCAGCGGGTACTCGCGGATGTGGTCGCCCTTGAGCAGCACCGCGCCCACGCCATAGTCGCTGAGGCGAATCACCAGCGGGTTACGCTGGTCGTTCGCGCCATAGCTCTTGTAGATCGCCCAGTAGGTGGTGGGGATGCGCCCCGTCACGCGCAGGCGGATAGGGCCATAGTCGGTTTCGATGACGCCGACGTAGGTCTCGTCAACCTGCGCCAAGTCCGCCGTATTGCCATAGCGAATGAGGCCATTCGCCTTCGGGACAAAGCCCGTCACGTTGGTGGTGTTCGTCCACGAGGACAGGTCGGCATAGGCGGCCACGATGTCAAAGGGCGCGTCATAGCCGTGCTCCCAGAGGTTCGCCACCGCCGTCTCGATGTTGGCCTGAGTGATGCCGTTGAGATTCGAGATGTGGTCATGCGTGTAGAGGAAGGTGCCCCCACGCGCGGGGACGGCGATGGGGATATAGGCTGCGTCCGCCGTACCACCGTCGGCCAGGGGCATAGAGCGCCCACTGGAACCCACGGCGGTGTAGGTACTCTTAAACAGCCGCGTCAGGATGTCCTTCTCCCACTGGTTGCGCACGTCGGCCATTGCCGAGGCAATGTCGGCGTCCAGTTGGATGCGCCGCGCCTTGCGCAGCATGTCCCATGTCCACCCCAGCCCACGATCATACGCCTCCAGCGGGAGCATGTGCCCCGTGGTCGCGCCGCGCCGCTGCTCGGGCCGCGCATACTCGGTGTGTTTCTGCATCCCGTTTGACACGCCCACCTGATACTCGGTAGCCATCTCGGTCGTGGTGCTCACCAGCGAGGCAATGAGCGGGTCGCTCAGGATCTGCCCGTTCTGGATCGCCAGCGCGCGCCCGATGTCGGCCACGAACTGGTCATAGGTCGTCCCGTCAATCAACTGCCACTTGCGCAGTTCCGCCGCATCCCAGTAGGAGGGGAGGGCGTACTGTTTCAGATCGTTGTATCCCACAGTAGCCATTGTTTAATCCTCCCCTTAGCTCGAACTCAGCAGCATGGGATTGACGAGCAGGGTAGAGGCGTTTTTGCCAATCCCTACCCGGCAAACCTTGGTGCCCACAGCGTCGGCAAGCACGCCGGCGTCGTCATCCACGTACACAGCGGTGTTGGCGGCAAGGTTGGTGGCGAAGCCCGTCACCAGGCCAAACATCACCACGTCCACCTCTTCGCCGCTGGAAAAGCTCACCGCCCCGTTACTGTTGGAAACCACCAGCCCGATGCACGCGGCGGTGGTCAGCGCGCTCCCATCGGTCAGGCTCACGGTGTCGTTGCCGGACAGATACACCGGCTGGCCGGGGGTAAGGGTCGCCCCCGCCGTGAACCGACCGATAAGGCAGTGACCCACCGGGCGCACACTGGCCGCCGTAATGGTCAAATCAGCCATTTCGTTATCTCCTCAGATTGAACCGTTGCTTTAGTTCTTCGTCTTTGTCTTTGGGGTTGGGCTTGGCCTCGCCGCGCCCTTCCCCGGCGTTGATCCCCGTCGGCGTCGGCTGGGGCGCGCCCTTGAGCTGCGGCCACTTTTTCAGTGCCGCCTCCAAGAGCTTGTAAGCGTCCGAGAGCGGCTTGCCCTCCTCGTCAAACTCGACCTTGACCAGGGAACGAGCCAGCTCCACGTCAACCCCCAACTTGATCGCCGCGTCGGTGATCGCCGTCCTGCCCCGTTCGTCGCGTAGCTGCTTGGCAAACTCTTCAGCCCTGGCGCTGGCCTCTTGCGCTTGCTTTTGCGCCCGCTGTACCTCGGTCAGGTTGGCGTCCTGCGCCTTGTTCGCCGCGTCTTCCAGCTCTTTCAGCCGTTTGCGTAGACTCTGCGACTCCTGGCGCAACTTTTTTGCTTCCTCGATACTCAGCGTTTCCGCCGTCTCACTCGCCGCCGTGGTAGCCGTCACCGCCGGGGTGGTGGCCGCCGTCACATTGCCCGCCTGGGGCTGCGCTGGCGTTCCCGCCTGGGGAACCGCGCCCGTGATTTCCTCTGCCATTGCTAAACCTTCCTTGTGGGTGAAATAAAAAAAGCCCCGTCTCACCGGCGGGGCCTTGCGGCACTGCCAGTCAAACGGGGCGGGGTACACTAGGTACACTGCCAATATGCGGTTGTTAAGCGCGCTTCAGTCCGTAACGCCTTTCGATCCAGGACACAATCAGCAGCAGGCCCTGGCGTAGCACGAGTAGGAACTCGCGCAGGTCGTCACCGTCGGTCACTTGTCCGCCCTCTGCGTAAGAGCCCAATGAGGAACCTCGCGGCCTCTTCGGCCTCTTGTGTGCTCCACGGCCTCTTGGAATAACCCCCGCGGTAGCTATCCGCTGAATCCACCACGTAATAAGCCACCCCTCTCGGCTGCAGATACCTTTGTGCCAGGGATGCTATAGTATCGCCACTAGCATAGTCATCGGCGAGGATTGTAACCGTTTCATCAATAAGGGCCAGATTGCTGCCGTTATTCCTTGCGTACATACGCGCAGCATGAGCAGGTACACGCACCTCCCTCGCAACTAAATCTCTAGCGAGATTATCAGCCCCGCCGTTGTTTGAGATTATTTGGGGCGTTATCGCGGCGTGTGTTAGCTCATGCCTGATAGCAAATCCCTGGCCTACCGTTAGGTCTTCTGGGCGGAAAAGCATCTCGTTACCGGTTACGGCAAGATGGGAGTCATCCGTTATAATCCCCACCTTTACCTTACTCGTTGTCGCAAATGACCGCAGTTCACTCGGTATACGATCATAAATATCCTTGACTCTCTGTAGCTCTTGCGCGGTTGCTGGTCTAGCCCATGATGGCAGCAAGTCATCATCTTGTGCCGTAAAAGCAACAACCTTCGCCCCTTGCCCCTGCATCCCGCCGCGCAAGTCCTTCAGCGACCGCACCCCTACGCTCTTGCCCCAGGTCGGATCATCGCTGATTTTCGCCAAGTCCTGAAAAGTGAACTCGCCCTTTTTCCACGCTTCGTACTTTTCCGCACCCATCATGTCGCGCTGTACCGCTTCCGGCTGCTCGCTGAACCACTCTTCGCCGCTCTTCCAGCTCGGCTCTTTCAGCCCCTTGACCCAGGGGATGGTGGTGCATCGCCCGTTGGGGTGATCGAAAAACGGCTCATCGAGCGGCAACACCTGGCCGTCAAGAGCGAGACACCCCAAGCACGTCCGCGCCTGATGCGCGCACATGCGCTTGACGTACCCCACCACGCCCGACTCGCGATACTGCGCCATGCTGGATTCACGATAGGCGCGTAGCTGCTCCGTGCGCGCCACCCGCAGGGCCATATCCAGGCCGCCCGCCATGCCGTCCATCATCTCGCGCGCCGTCTTGCGCGGGTTCCAGCCCATCGCCACGCCCTCTACCAGCGCGTCGGTCAAGCCCCCCACTGCCGCCGGAAAGAGCGCCCGGCCCCGCAACACATCGAATAGCGGAGAACCGTCCTGGCACACGCCGACGATATTTTGCAGCGAGCCGGGGTCAACACGGTCAAAGCGCACCCGCATATCCTCAGCCCCCAGCGCCTCGCGTACCGCCGCCGTCGCGTCAATCGTGCCCGCCTCTAGCGCCGCCTCCTGGCTGCGTTGGATGCTGCCCTCCGCGTAACCCTGAAAGCTCTGCACCTCACGGCGCACCTGCGCCAGCATCTCCGTGTAGCGGGCCAGAGTGGTAATGTTCTCCCGCGTCACGGTGTCGCCGATACGTTGCCGATAGGCGATCTCTTCCAGAATAGCGTCCATCTCGCGCTGTACCGCCCGCTCCACTTGCCCCCAGCGCCGCGTCATCTCGGCAAACTGCGTACTCTCTCTGTCCAGCAGCGCCTCGCGAAACTCGCGGGTTATGGCAACGATGCGCGGCTCGGCCATTAGGCCACGTCGCTACCCAGCCCCGGCGTCGGGGGTTGGTTCTGGTCAAGGTGACGTTGCGCCCGTGCCATCGCCGCGCCCAACGTCACCTGTTGCGCCTCGCTCTCGCGTTTCTTGGCGTCCATCACCTCGGCAATGCGCTCATCATCCCACCCCAGCTCTTTCAGCGCCGCCTCCAAAGGCATTCCCGCCTGCACATACGCCTGTAGCGTCTCTGCCTCGCGCTGACGAATCACCCCGCCCGGCTCGGCAAGGCTGGCGTCTTTCCACATCGGCGCAATCTCGCGCGGGATATGTGGGGGGTTGTACACGTCGTACAGCCGCGCCGAGAGCGCCATGACCTGTTGCCACGCCGCGCCGAAGACCTCTTGACAGCGCGTGGCCCGCGCCACCAGCCCCACCTCCTGCTGTTTCAGGCTCTCGCCGCTGGGTTGGTCAGCCCCGGCCATCTGCAAGAGGTATTGCGGTACGCGGGTGATGCCCGCCGCCGACTCGATCCAGTAATGGCAAGAGCGGATCATCAGCGCCGGGTCAACGGGGTCGAGCGCACCCAGCTTGCCCGCCGGGTCTGTGAATCGCATCATGTAGCCCGGCCCCACGTTGACGGCCTTTTCCTCGCCCGTGCTACTGTCAATGCTCGGCGTCATCCCCGCCGCCCAGAGGATGCGAAAGCCCGCGCTGTCCGTGGTAGCAATGAGATCCAGGTCAGCCTTGTTGAGCATGTCCTGAATGGGGATCACCGGCGTCAAGACCGAGCCGCCCGGCATGTCGAAGGGAACGACCGCGCAGCCCAGCGGTGCGCCGTCGCGTCCTCGCCAGGGGATCGGCCATACCGTGTCTCCCACGTCCTGAAACGGCTCCCACTGTGTACCCGCTACGCCGCGATTCGACCCCTGTGCGCTGATATATTTCTCCACGCGGTCGGCAAAGAACAGGTTCATCCTCGTGCGCCCATTGTTCGTGCCGGTGTAGGGGTCAGAGACCTGCCACTTTTTCGCCGCGAACACCACCGCGCCGGTGTTGGGATCGGTGTAAACGGCTACGCCCTGCGTGCCGTCGTACTTATCGTTCTGATACCAACCAGGGATACCGCGCCCAGCGTCCCAGTCCACAATGATGTAAGAGCTGGCATCCCGCGCCGCTGCCGCATAGAGATTGTCCTGTTGCGTATCCATGCCGTTCGCCGTCCACCACGACGGCGCGAGCGCGGCCATGTCGTTCTCCGCGCCGTCGCCCTCGTTCCCGGCCTCCCAGCCCTCGACGCTCAGGCGCTCACAGATGCAGTCAATCACCAGTTGGCACATGTTGTGCGCGTAGGGGTAGACGGTGTTGCGCGCCTTCAGCCCCATAAACTCTTTCATGCGCTCGGTGATGTAAAGAGGGTGATTGCCCTCCGCATAGTCGCGGCATGTGCGCACCCATTCCTGCTCGCTGGCGTCCAGGTTAGCCAGGAAACTGAGGTAGGCTATCTGCGCTTGCTGGTTGTAATCCACTGGCATTGCCTACGCCCTTTCGTATGCGCCCATGTCGTACCCCGCGCCGAGGGGCCGCGCGTTGCCCGCGTAGTCGTCCGCTACGCCCAGGTTGGTGGCGGTGTCTTTCGCCGGCGAGCCGGTCTGTAGCGTGTAATCGTGGTTCGTGCCATCGGTAAAGAGCGGATCGCTTTCAATGGAGTTGGCGTCGTACCCCGCGCCCGTCCACGCCGCCCAGTTTTGCCCCGCCCAGTCCGAGCGCCGGTGCACCACGTTGGTGCTGCGATGATACCAGTCGTTGTAGGCCACGTTCGTTGTGGTGAGGATGGTGTAGTCGGACTGGAAGGAAAAGATGCTGTCGCTCGTTCCCCCGTCGCCGTTGTGTTTGTAGATGTTGCCCTTGACCACCAGGCCGGCGAGTTGCGCCGCCGTGCCCTGAAGGTAAAACACGTTCTGATCATCGGCGGTCAGGCAGTCGGCGATGGTGTTGTGGAAGAAGGACAAGCCCGGAGCGGTGATGATATTGAACGGGTTCAGACAGTGGTAAAGGATGTTGTTTTTCACCACCGCGTTACAGGCCGTTTCGTCTAACCCGTCCTCTTCATAGTTGATGAACCCGATACCCCGCGTGCAATCGTGAATGAGGTTGTTGCGCGCCACGGGCGCGTTGAGACCGTTCTCGAAGGTGATGCCCGTGCCATACGTCCCGATAATGTTGTAGATCACATTGCCGTAATAGTCGCCGCCGTTGCTTTCGTGGCCGTAACCGTCGGCATTGATGCCCATGTGGGTATCGTCTATGGCGGTAATGTCGTGGATGGTGTTGTTGTACACCTGCGGGTCAACGATGTCCTGGTAGAGCCAGATGCCCCGCCCGGCCCAATTCGAGATGGTGTTGCCATATATTTGCAAGCCGGTGGTACGGCTTTCACGGAAAAAGATCGCGCCGTTGATGGCATACGTGGTGTTGCCTGTGCCATTGAATGTGTTGTTGCGAATGATGTTGTTCGCGCCGCTCAGGATCACCGCACAGTTGGCGCTGATGCGCTCCACGATCAGATTGTCTACGCCCGTGGCCGAGTCCTGCTCGATGGCTGACCCCATCGCCCCATAGTTGAGCGAAGCGGTGCTGGTAAAGGTCAGGTCAGAGATCGTCCAATACTGGTAATTGTCCAAGAACTTGATGCACGCCGACGCGCCGCCCGCGATGGTAGCCGTCTCGCCGGGGAAGCCGCGCAACGTGATGCGCTTGCCCGCCGTGCCACTGCGAGGGATGGAAAGATTTTCCGTATACGTGCCAGCGCGCACATAGATCGTTTGGCCCGCCGCTACAACCGTCAGCGCCTTAGCGATGGTGAGATAGGGCGAGGCGCTATCGCCACGGTTGCTATCGTTGCCCGTCTTGGCCACGTAGAGCGCGTCCTCTGGCCCGCCGCTTTTGCCTCGTGCCGCTGCTACCGGGTAGGGCACGTTACGCCTCCGACACGCCGGATACCTGGATGGTCACATGGTCGGCGGTGCTCGACTTGCCCATGACCTTCCTGTCCGCCGTGGGGAGTTTTAGCTTCCCACGCGGCGTGAACTGCGCATACCCGTTGGCAGGCATGAGGATGGGGCCGAAGACGACGGTGCCGCTGGTCTCCTCGCGCAGATCAATCTCTGCCGCCGCTGCGGTGCTGATAAAGATGTCGGTGACCACCCACTTTTGCCCGCTCGTGGGAGCCGCCGTCACCGCCGTGGCCGTGGAAAGGTCGCCATGCACCGGCGCGGCCATAACCCCCGCACCCGCCGCCGGGCCGCCGTCCTGGGTGACGCCGATAACGTTCGTGCCTGCCGGGAGCGCGTTGGTGATGGCCGTCACTGCCGTCACGGTTCCCGACTTGACCACGACCTCATTGGCGTTGGCTGTCACTTGATCTATGCCAACTTTACCCATGAGGTTCGTTCCGGCGGGTAGCGCATTCGTGATCCCCGTTACCGCCGTGACCGTGCCACTCTTGACCACCACCTCGTTCGCGTTTGCAGTGACCTGATCAATCCCAACCTTGCCCATGAGCGCAGTCCCCGCAGGGAGCGCGTTCGTAATCGCGGTAACAGCGGTTACTGTGCCACTTTTCACCACGACTTCGTTGGCATTGGCCGTCACCTGGTCAATAGAGACCTTACCAATGAGGTTGGTGCCCGCCGCGATAGAGGCCACATCCACGTTACCGATGTCCACCCCGTCATTGGCCGCGAGCTTGCCGATAGCCGCCGTGCCCGCGCCAAGCACCACCGCCTCGGAGTCCAGCGTCACCTTGACGTCGGCGGCCTGCCCCGCGCCACCCGTCACTGTCACCACGTCTGTAGCGGTGAGGTTGCGAATGTCCAGGTCGGTCGCCGTCACCGCGCCCGCTACATCCAGCGGATTCGTGGCGCTGATAGCGGCGTTCGCCTCGTCAACCAGTTTCACCGGCGTAGATTTACCCACTGCTCACCTCTTAGTATGGCAGCACGCTCACCGCGCCCGCCGCTTGTCGTGTTATCCCCTGTATCGCATAGCGCAGCGCATCCATTGTGTGATCGTTCATCTTTTCCGGCTCTTCGCGTCGGCTACCATCATTCTCTTTCCAGATGTAGCTCTCGAACTCTGAAATCAGGTTCACGCAAGACGGGTCAGCTGAGAAACGCGGCTTGCCGTCGCCTGCTACGGCCAACGTCGCCTTGACCGCCTGAATCCCCGGCGTCACCTCATTGTTGCCCGCAATGGCAGGCAGGCCGATAGAGCGCATCTCTGCAATCAGCCCCGCCGCCGAGGGGTCAACGTAAACCGCGCTGACGTGATAGGCCCGCGCCATGCGTTGCGCTTCCATCACGAAAGCGCCTTGCAACACGTGGCGTTGGCAGAACTCCTCTATGACGTGTACACGCCCATCGCCGTCCACGCCCACGGCCAGGATCACGCCGGGGTTGGTGTATCCCTCGTCCACACCCAACACCACGGCGCGCCATGCCACAGTGCGCCGCGCCACATGAACATCCCGCGCGAACTCTTCGTACACCGCGCCCTCAGCGGTAGCCCACTCGCCCTCTAACAGGCGCTTGCGTCGCACACCGGTGAGCGCGTCCAACACCGCCAGCGACCGCTCGCCCTGTTCTGTCAGGTTTCCCCACGCATCGTAGAGGGCGGGGTTATCCTGATGGCGAGAACGCAACAAAACCAAAGCCCCCGCCGCCGCGCGCTTGCGAATCCAGTGATCCAGGACGCTGGGGTTGCAGTCCCCGAATAGTTGCGCGTAGGGGGAATTGCCCGCGCGCCCCGTGCAGCGCGTCGCCAGCGTCTCCCAGTCGGATAGCTCTAGCTCTTCGGCCTGATTGACATAGACAAAATCGCGCTCGCTTGAAAGCACCTTGTCTGAGTTGTCCATCCCTCCGACCCACAGCCGCGAGCCGTTGGGGTAGTCGTACCACTCCGGGTGCGCCGCCCCAAAGGGCCGCACCGCCTTGCACGCCACTTTGTTGGCAAACGTCTGTAGCACGCTTCCCACGGTGCTCTTGTACGTCTTGCGAACGATCACCGCCTGCGCGCGCGGGTACTTCCATAGCAGCGCGTCGAGCTTGTGCAATGCCGCATAGGTCTTGCCCGTCTCGGCGGGGCCACTGATAATCACCTCGTGGTCTTTGCACAGCCATAGCTCTTTAGCCGCCCCGCGCATCACCACGCCATCCGGCGCCCCCTCGACAACGCTATAGGTCGTCTGTGCTGACATTGGCCAGCCGCTTTACAATCAGGGGGCCACCGTCCGCGCCGGTCAGCTCCTGGCGCGTGGTGTAACCGCGATTCTTGCCCTGCATAGACAGAAACCAACGCGCATCGGCGCTATCCACTGGCGTCGCGTCTGGCTCATTCTGTTGCCGCGAGGCAAGTTGGATGTTGCGAATCACCACCGCCTCAGCCAGATCAACGGACTTTTCGCGTTCCTCGGCAATCGCCTCTTGCAGCGTGACGTGCTTGGTAATGTACTTGCGCGCGGTGTGCCAGTCCACGCCGGCCTTTTTGGCGATAGCCGTCACCAGGCCGCCACTGCCGGGAATGGCGGCTAGGAACTGCGCGACGGTGTAGTGGTCGGCCATTAGAACCTCAAAGCGGACGGATGGGACGTGCGCCCTCAGTTTCCCCGCTGGAAGCGGGGCGCGCTGTCTCTTTCGCCTCGTCCGCACGTTTAGGATACGGTTTCCGCAACGGCTCTATCTGTGCGCGCATAGCCGCGTCAAGGGGATAGAGATACTTGTGCTTCCCCTCTAATGGCACAAGCGTGCAATCATCATGCCTAGGAACCCTGCGCAACACCCCATACTGGCGTTTCACGCCAGTATGGGAGACCTGTCTACTATGCCAGACTCGCCCATGCTTATCTATAGCCTTAAAATCTGCGCCCGTTTCCCCAGAGTAGAGCCATCCCCCCGCCTGATAGATCCCGCCTACATGCCCGTTGTTGGGGTCAGCGTATGAGACTATGAGACGCAACAGCGGTTGACTCCTGGCAAGCATCTTTATTGCAATGCTAACGATCCTGCTAACGGGCGCTACGTGCGCACACAAGGCCACTCGTACAAGCTCGCAGATTTCCGTATTGGCAATGCCGTAAGGCTTATGCAGGTTGTTATTCGCGCCACGGCCAAACAAAACGCACCCGATGAAGCCATCGCCTTCCCACACGCCAATCCTTGCCAAGGGGGGCATTGGCATTGAATGGCTGTAATGCCAGTGCATCACCGCGTACTTGGCGGCTTCGTAGCTGCACCAGTCCAGGCGCAACGTCGGCTTATTTAGGGATGAACTCATGGCCGCACTCCGGACACGTCACCGGCTTTTTCTGATCAAGCCGCCCCTGTTCATCCTCACCAACGGGCTGAAAGTCTGGCACAATGGCGTCGGCGGCTCCGCTCATCAGCGTGCTAATCTCTTCCCCCGTAAACATCCCCGCCATGTCAAAGCCCTCTTCGAGCAGGGCGGCGATGGCTTGCGGGTCAAAGTCGCTCAGGTCTGAGGCGCGGTTATCGGCCAGGGCAAGGCGCGTCTTTTGCTCCGGCGTCAGCCCCACGCGTCGCACGGCGATGATCTTGTTGCCGTCCGACTCTACAATCTGGAGGTCTTCCAGCCCCACCTGGCCCGCCGCCTCTACCACGCCGTTGCCAGCGAGAATGACGTTGTTCTCGTCAATGACAATGGAGCGCGCCGCCCCTACCTTTTGCAGCGAGTCGGCGATAACGCCGATATTGCGCGGGTTGTGCCTGCGCGCGTTCTTGGGGTCGTGTTTCAGATCCGCAATCGTGTTGGTCAATTCAACCCGTCCCTGGTATGCGCATATCTCTCAAGGATATGCTCTACCCGCGCCGTCCATTGGCGGTACAGTTCTAGCGCCTGCTCTAGCGCGTCGGCGTCTAGCTCGTCAACCAGGCCATCCATCAATATGGCGATCACGCCGTTCGCGGCGGCGAGGGCCATAGCCAGGCGGTCAGTGTCAGTCATGGTTGCAGCTTCGCTCGGCGCGCTATGTACAAATGGGCGTCAACACAATCAAGCCCGGAAGCGTATGCCTCGTCAGCAGCTTCTTCCGGGTCAACAGAATCCTCTCGGTATAGCCGTTCCACGCTGGCCATGCGCGCCTCTTGGCGGCGCTCGCTGTCACAATCGCGCACAAACTGGCGCAACCACGGGGGCCACGTCTCGCGTGGGGTATTCATCCACTTGATGAGACCATAGTCCCTGGCGCAGGTGTGGCAGAAATAGGCCGTGCCGGTTATTCGCTTTCCACAAGTTCCGCAACGCAATAACGTATCCTCCTACTCCGTTATTGCTTTTCGGAGCACTTTTTGACGTGTTCACTGACACGAGTTTGCGAGCGTCCGCCTGGCGGCATCAAGTTGTTCCTGCACCGTGGTTCTGGCAATGCCTTCGATCTGGGCAATCTCCTCTTGCGTGTACCCCTGCACCCAAAGCGAAATGACGCGCCGCTGTTTCTCAGTCAGGCGCGCCATTGCTGCGGCGAGGTCAATCACCGCGTCCATTTGGTCGCGTTGCACTCGCCCTCCTTATGCTCTTGCACGAGCCTGAGATCGGCGACGAGTTGCGCCAGCGGCGCCAAACGCATTCCCTCATGCCAAGCCAAAAAGTCCTGCAGCGCATCGAATATTCTGCGGATGTTCGCCGCCGTTTCTACTGCGGCAGCCCAGGAATTCTGTTGCACGCTCGCCTCCTACTCAATCTTACCAGAGACAGCAAAAAACGTGGCCCGCATCACGCCCTCTACCACCACATCTAGGATAGCCAGCATGACGCGCCAGGCCGTGCGGAAGAGGATTCTGGAAATGTCTTCCCAGCACATAGTCACCTCCCCACCTTACGCAATACGGTGTATGCAAAACGGGGGCGTCAACGCGACGCCCCCTTGTGCATTCCCCCTCATTCTGCCATGCTCCCCAGCCTATCCTCGGCACAGAACTGACAGAATCCGCCGATCAGGCGATGTGGCGGCACAAGGCGCTTGCACCCCTTGCATGGCCGCCAGTTGCCAGCGGTGTTATCCAGGCGTGCCCCCGCGTCAGCGAGAGCATCCTCGATAGTGTCGCCATGCCCCTCGATTCCTTCCAGTAGCGGCCCGTGCTGGTGCCCAGGCTCCGGCGAGTATTCCACGGCGATGGACACATAGACGGTGCGTACCTCCGGGATGTGCACATCCTGCCACGATGCGTCCACCCCGCACAGCGTGACATTCCCGTTAGTATACTGGCCCATTGACGCCCCCTCGGTAAAAAGCGGAATCACCACAACACCATGCGCTTAATGCGCACGAACAGCGCCCGCAGTGCGGCGGCGAGAGTGAGGTCAGTCATCCCACCGCCTCCACCAGCGCCGCGCACACGGCGCGGCAAAAGTCTCCCTCACCACTCGCCGCATTAAAGTATTCTCCATCCCACACTGTCATATTGATGAGCCACATGGGGCCGTCAACAAGGGCGATCTGTTCTAAAATAACATCACCTCGCGCGCAGAACGTTTCCAGCGCCCGCACCGCCTGGGCGGGGTCGGTGAGGGGATGCCAGTCGGCCAGGACACATTCGCCCTCGCCATCGGCATGCGCCCAGCCCCGACGTTGGCTCAAATGCCATACGCTATCTGTCTCATGCCACCCCATCACCTTCGTGGCGATGAGCGCGTTGATCTTGGCGTCAGTGTGCGTCATGGCGTCGCCTCGCGTTCTGCCAGCGCCTTTTGCAGCGCGGCGCGGGCGGTGGGGGCGTGCTTGTAGCCCGCGATGAAACTTCCCTCGCTATCCCATTCGGCGGCGATCTCACCGCATTCTTCCGCGTATAGGCTGGCCCAGCGATTCGGCTCTTGGCAAAACGCAAAGTACGCCGCTGCCAGTTCGTCCGTTGACCTCGCCTCCTCGTCCGTGGGGGCGTAGCGGGCAAGCGCGGCCTGCACCCGAGCAAGCTGCGCCTCCAGGGAGGCGATGCGCTTTTCGGCGCAATCAGGGCATAGCCCGTGCACAGCTACCCAACTATCAAATCTAGTTATCCCACACTCCTCGCAAAAAACCGTATGATCACGTTTGCTCATCCTCTCACCTCCCCACCCGTCTTCTCAACTCATCCAGCCTAAGCGCAAGCACCTTTTCCGCCTCTCCCTCCGCCAATAGTGCGGCCACTTGTTCAGCTGTCCTATCGTCAGCGTACTCGCGTCTCATCTCTCCGAATCGTAAGACCAAGGCTTCCGGGCGGCTGAAGTGTATCCCCGCGTGGCGTTCCGCCCCCAAGGGGCCGCGATCCAGCGTAAGGACGTACGCGTTGTCGCGGTGCTCCAAACATAGTCGGCTACCCTCAGGCAGATGAGCGAGCACCGTAGATAGAGCACTCGCCGCTTCCGCCTCGCAGAGTGGCGCAAAAAATGCTGCCAGCGCGCGCTCATTGTCGTCATTCATTCTCTCGCCTCCCCACTGTCGCACGTCACGCTCGGTGGCCGGGGCAACGGGTCGCCGGTATGCGGCTCGCTCCATACTGGCGTAGCAGGGGGCCAATCCGACGGGCCGCGATCCGTGGGGATAACCACCGGCGCAGGATAAACCGGGGGATAGGGTGTTGTCGGCGCTTGCTGCCCCGGCTCGGGGTGCGCGGCGCGCCAGGCGGCGAGAGCGGCTAACAAGGCCGCGCCGGTGGCGTCGTCATCAATCCATTCATTTGCATTGCCGCGCCGCCCAAATACCCAACCGCCATGCTTCTGCTGGCACAGCGTTACCGTATCCAAGTCCACGTAAAGCCGAGCCTCTTTAGCGATAAAGTACCTCTCTGCCATCTCTCTCCCTTCTACCTTTCCAACGTCCGCATAAGTCCCCTTGTTCGCCCTACACTCCACGCAACATCGGCGCGGGTTGTGGCAGTTACACATGGCCATCGCTCTTCTTTACAACCGCTCAGTCTCCGTATCGAGTCTCGACATTAGTTCTTCCCTCTCCACAAAGGACACCTCCCTAGTCATAGCAAAATCGTGAAGAGTCTGTTGTACCTGAGGGCGATCGGATTTCAAGGAAAATGTCTTGCGTTGCCCCGGCTCCTTGATAGTGAAGGAAACCAATTCTTCATTGAAAAACAAGGCGTCAATCCAATGATTATTGATGCGACACAAGGAAACCTCAGTAATGGCTTCACTAAGCAGGGCTAGTCGTATTCGCATCTCTCTCCTTTACCCCTTTGTCCCCTCGCGTTCAACCAGTATTGCCCCGCACACTTGACACTTCCAATGCCGCACTATCGTTTCGTGCCTGGCCGTGGTATAGGCCGGATCGTCGCCAGTGATACCGGCAAACTCTTGCCGCGTTTCGCCCTGACAGGAATAGCAATGATGCAGGCGCGTGCGGGTTGGGGCATTCGTTGCAGATGTGTCTATGTAAAAGTAAAGCATTTCTCTCCCTTCTACTTCGTCGGCGTACTCGGCGGCGCGCTTACTGTCCCGTCCTCGTACAGCACGTAGCCCTCCTGTACGCCGTGCCCACAACAGGCACCCGTTACCCCTGATATGTGGCCCAGGCAAGCGTCCTCGCCATCAGGTAAACGATAGCACCCACAACGCGGACATAGACGCGGTGACTCCGCGTCAACGAGGTTGCCTGTATCGGCGTAATGCGCCTGGTAGGTGCTATCGTAGTACACCTCGTGGCCATACTCATAGGTGGGAACTTTCGCACCCGTCTTGATGTCGCGCCAAATTAGGGCTACATCATCCCAAACAGCACGAGGAATACCGTCTACCCCACAGTCGGTCGCAACCATATTTCCTCCTACTTTGCCGGCGTCGCCGGCGGCCTAGTCTCCGGCCACTGTACCCCTGCCGCCGCCTCGATCACGAATACCTGATCGGTGCTCTTGCCGTCCGGCGAGTTGGTGCAGACGGCTACCACGCCGATGCCAAAGCGGACGCATCTAAACCCATAGCCCCGCGTCCACACCTCAAACGGCGTAGAGGTAGCCCACTCGCGTAAGTGCGTGTAGCCGATCTGCCAGGCGCGCTCCTTTTCCATGCTCGCCAGGGATAGCCCCTTCGCCGGCCAGGGCTGGGCCATACTTGCGTCGTAGATAGCGCGTCGTAGCGCATCATAGTCCTGGGCTGTGCCCAGCGCCTTGTCGCGCCAGAACCAGCGCGGCGACTGCGCGTACTCCGGCGAGGTAGCCGCAACCGCCGCCACAAACACGCCCCCGCTTCCCTCGCCCAGTGGCGTAGGCAGCGGCACGGTGGGCAACACGATCGGCAAGCCCGTGGGCACGACGACGGGCTTATCCCAGGGGTGGGGCGTGGCCGTCACCGTGGGCGCGCCGTGCGCAGACTGCGGCGTGGGGCAGGGTGGGCACGGTGGTGTAGTGCGGCACGTGTAAAAGCCGAGGATGAATAGCATCACCCCCGCGAAAGCAAAACACCACAGCCAGAGATGATCACGCGCCCAGGCCCTTAGTGTCATCGCCCCACCTCCTCGCACGTGCACACCCGCGTCGGTGTCGCGCAGGGCAGCCCCTCGACGCAGCCGCCGCGTATATCCACCACGCCCCATGCCAGGGCCACAACAACCAGGATAACCAGGATGATGATGTACTCCCTTGTGCTCATAGCTGCGCCTCCTCTCCCGCCCGCTCGTTCCAGCGGCGCAGGGCCTCGGCTTCAGCCCACGTCCTGTTATGCGCTTTCATCTCTCGCCAAAAGACACGAGGCCCTCTCGCCCCGCATTCGGGCCGACAGCACTCTACAAAAAACTGTCTGCGAACGTCATTGATAAATGTGTCCGGGAACCCACAGAACGGGCACGGCTTGGGCGTCGCGTTGTCGGTCATGCGCTCACCGCCTTTCCGCGCATCGCATTATCCCGCAACCAGGCCAGGCATTGATGCAAGTCGTCAGACGAGGGCACGCCCAGCGCGTCAACTGTAGCACGCACCTCCTCCACAAGCGCCTGGTACGCGCTCTCCGCGTTGCGCAGGCGCGCCGTCTTTGCCTCGCCGTCGGCGGTGACACGGGCAAGCTCGGCGCGCTCTGAAAACCGTGCCAGCGATATTCTGGTGCACTTTTCCACACAAGCCTCAAGCCGCGCCTTCGTCGCCTCGTGCGCGGTTTGCTCTTTGCCCCACGCCTCATCAAGCGCGCTAGCCTGCAGGTGGGCCTTAACGTAATCGCCTCCTACCATGCGCCGCTCTTGGCGTTCCCATTCAAGAGCCGCCCGCGTCGCCTCGTGCGCGGCGCGCTCCGCAGCCAAATCTGCCTCGCACTTTGCCAGCGCGCTATCGCTATCCATCTGCGCGTACTCGATGTGATAGAGGCGGCGCAACTCTGCGTCAAGATCAACGGGGCCTTCAACCCCATACAGGATTGCCATCATAATGCCCTGCACACGCCGCTCGATCTCGGTGTCCCTCTCCGTGTCCGTATCACTCATCCTTTTCCTCCCTTTGTTCCGCCCCTCACCAATGCTACAAAAAGCACCACCCCGATCAGCCACGGCAAGGCCACCGCGATAACCCAGCCCCACCAGGCCATGGATGCCTCCTATTCCACTGTCGCGCCCCGAATGAGCGCACCCAGATAGCCCAGGAGCATACTCACAAAAAGCAGCGGATTCGCGCTGATAAAGGCGCGCCCCGCCTCCGTGTTATAGGCTATCCACACCAGGGACAGATTGACGCCGAACACGATCCACAGAAAGTGACGTAACCACCTCATAGACGCGCCCCCCTTTCCAGAATCTCATAGCGCCCTGCCCCGCCGTCTAGAGGCACCACACCGCGTCGTCACGCACGGCGTAGAGCGTGGGGCGGTGGGCGGAATCGAACCCCCAAACGGTGGTCGTCACTACCTAGGCCTGGGCACCGCGCGCTGCGAGTTTCGTGCCCTCACCGCCCATATCGGGGCGGGTTCGCATCCCCCGATGTCCCCCGCCCCATGTCCTGTTCTTGGGGCGCTTGCGCGCCTGGCGATTTCGTCCGTTTGCCCGCTGCCGGGCCAGGCGTTGCGGGCCACGTGCTTGGCTCCCCTGGGTGTCCCCAGGGCCGCTATGTCAGCGCCGTTGTATTTAGGGTACGTATGTTCGGAGCCGGGGAGCCATACTCCCCTGTGAGCCTTTGGCAAGGCGGCGACGGTTATGCGATTGTTCGCGCCGGAACCACCGGCGGCGGTTGCAACGGCGATGGACACCTATAGGCAGAGCGCCGCACGAAGGTACAGGACGGCGCGGCCATCTTCTATCATCTCACGGGTAAAAAAGAGCGTCCGAAAGTTGCGCAGCACGGCGAGGTTGTTTTTCTCGCAGTCACGGGTGATCCCTCCCCCCGTACTGTGCCCGCCCTTTCGCCAGATACCGCCCTGCACCTCATAGAGGATGCGCGCATCCAGGTAGGCCCCATCCCAGCGGTATTGTCTGCCCGGCACGGCCCGGTACTCTGTCACCGGCTCCGGCAGCCCGGCGGCGCGGATTTGTAGCAGCAGCGCAGCCTCTAGCTCAGAAGGCGTCATCCTCTCACCTCCGGCATAAGCCGCGCGTGCTCTCGCAACCACTCCTCAGCCATCGCAAACGCGGCGGCGCAGTAAATCTCATAGGTCGTGGTGGGAGGCTGTCCATTCCATACCCACTCGCGCGTGCGTTCCCACACCGCGCCGCGCTTGAACCCCGCTTCATAGGCCGCGCGTAGGGCCGCCTCAAGCTCAGCCCCGCGCTCCTTGCCGTCGTCGGTCATCACTCCTCCCAGTTCCGCAGCGTGTAATGCCCCGCGATGTGGGCGATGGTTGTTTCGCCGGTTTGCCCCTGCGTGTTTTTCGCTACCACCGCCGTGAGCAGTTGCCGTGAACCGCGCGCTAGGATGCCCTCGTTGGGGTTCTTGCGGTGCAGGATCACCACCTGGTTGGCCTTTTCCTCCAGCTCGCCGGTGTTGCGAATATCCTCCGCTGTCGGCGGTTCGTTGCGATTGCCGAACGCGCTCTTGCGCACCTGGCTTCCCAGCACCATCGGCAGGCCCGTCACCTCCGCGCACGTTTTTAGCGTTTCCACCACCCCGCCCCAGAGCTGCGCACTGTTGAGACCGGCCTTGTTGGTTTCTGGCAGCATGACCTTTTGCAGATAGTCCACCACGACCAAGCCCAGCCCTAGCTCGGCGTGGAGGCGCTGTACGTCCGCGACGATCCAGTCTGCGCCCTTGCCGGGGCAATGCACGTAGGTCATGTTGGCGAACCATCCCCGCGTGCGGTC
The DNA here is from genome assembly GCA_041648665.1 of bacterium. Taxonomy (NCBI): domain Bacteria; species bacterium. Next base: position 35,666 of record JBAZOP010000018.1, read on the forward strand.
TATGGCCGCGTCCACCTCCGGGCCGTGGTAGCCGTTGCGCAGCTCGTACAGCGACACCCCGCTGTGCCGACAGATCATGCGGTCGAGCATGTCCTGCCCCTGCTGTTCGAGGTGGTAGTAGGCGACGCGGTGGCCGTGCATGGCGTTGTACTCCGCTAGTTGCTCGCAATACATCGTTTTGCCCACGCTGGATCGCGCGACGATGGCGTGTAGCTTGCCCGGCGCTATGTCGCCTAGCATGGCGTCCAGGTTGGCCAGGCCCGTTTTCACCTGCGCGTGTGGATTGTTGGCCAGATCCTCCTCGCGCCGCTGTTGGTTAACCAGGTACTCGGTAAGCACCTCATCCGAGCCGTAAATGTGCGAGCGCGTGCCCACCGTTTTGACCGCCCCCGCAAACACCCGCCCCGCCTCAGCATAGAGCGAGGCGATCTCGCCCTCGTGGTTGTAGGCCAGCCCGGTGATTTCCGCGCAAGCGCGAATCAGCTCGCGTTGCCGCGCCGCGTCTCGCACCATCCCCGCGTAGTGCGCCACGTGAATCGCCGTGGGCGTCTTTTCGATGGTGGCCGTGAGTATCGCGCTTCCCCCCACGTGCTCCAGGATGGTGCGCCCATCCCCATTGCGACGCGCTGCCAGCGCGTCGGCCACCGTCACGATGTCCACCGGCCTCAGCGACATGGCCAGCTCTTGCATCACCTCGTACACCACGCCCCAGGCGGGGCTGTAGAAATCCGAGGGCTGCAACCCTACCTCGCGCGCGCGCAGGATAGCGTCGTGATCAATCAGGCACGAGCCAATCACGGCTTCCTCTGCCTCAATGCTATGCGGTTCATGGCGATCCGCTGCTGCTCGTGCCATTGCTGATGACAACCCTTTCGCGCTTGCCGGTGAACACATCCGTTTCCCAGCCTACAATCGGTTCGCTCGCTTTCGGCGGCGGCTTCTCCGCCGCTGGCAGCGGCCCGTTGCGTTTGCCCGGCATCCGCCCCTCGCGCTTGCAGTTCTCGCACACTTTTTTCACGTAGGGCAATGACGCCCCTGCTTTGGAGGCCACCGCCTCATCCAGCGCGGCCATCACCAGGGCCATCCCGAAGGTGTCCGCCAGTTCACCCCACTGCTCAGCGAGGCGCGGATTCAGCAATACCCCGGCATGTTCAATCGCCGCGAAAAGGGGGCCGGTGTTCTCGCTTGCGCCAGTGATCCGGTTTTCGTTTTCGCGCGCGAGCGCTGTAGTAGTCTCAGTAAGGTTAAGGTTAAGGTTAAGGTTAGGGGCGTCCACAGTGGGGGGTAAGGTGGCCTCTCCACCTGGACTATCCACCTGGGGTTTCCAGTTGGATTCTTGGTAGACGCCCTTGATGGTAGCCCTCACGCGGTCAGTCCAGTTGTCAGGCGCAGCCCACTTGGATGGGCGCGCCCATTGCAGGGGCTGGTGCTCCCACCAGTTGCGCAGTTGCACCAGCCTCTTGCCCTCTTTGGCGTAGCGGACGATCTTGGCGTCTGTGGCGAACCCAGCGAGAACGCGCTCGATGTCCGAGCAGGGGATGTCTTTGTAGGGGAAGAGCGCGGCGCGAATGAGCGCGGGATTGTCCAGCAATCGCCCCTGGTCATCGGCACAGCGAGCGAATAGCCCTATCCACACCTGTTGGTCGAAAAAGTCGAGCTGTCCATACCATTCATCGGCAAAGATGTTGCTGTCAATCCTGCGCCCCTCAGCCATTGGCTACACCCCCAGGTACTTGTCTAGCTCAGCGACGGCCCGCTCGTACTCACTGCGATCCCGGCGCATCCCCACACGCTTGTAGATCAGCGCCTTGCCCTTGGCGTAGCGCACCATGCGCTGGGCGTCGTTCGCCGTGGGCATAACGCCGTTTGCCGCGAAAAGCTCTTGCCAACTCAGATACTTGCCCACACGCATGGTGCTCCTTTCAGAACGGCGCTGGATAGGCGGGAACCGGCGTGGCCACGTACTTGGCGTAGAGGAAGCGCGCCGTGCGCATCAACTCGTACTCGTCCTGTCCCTCGGCCACGGCGACGCGATACTGGTAGGCGGCCTCGGTGGATACGCGCAGGCGATCATGACAGAGTAGGCACGTCTGCGGCTCGCCGTCCTCGTCCAGATACTCGGATACCATCCCCGATGCGCAGCGGGGGCACGGGCGCATGGTGTTGCTCATTTCGCCGCCTCCTGGCCCTGGGTGGTGCGCTTGCGGTCAGCGATGTCCGTGGCACGCTGCATGGCCTCAATGGGGCCATAGGTCGCCAACTCGAACTTGTCGGCGTCAATGCCGTCGAGCATCTGCTCTTTGTCCAGCAGCAGCATCTCGCAGTGCGCCCTGTACCCTTCCACGTTGATGTACTTGTCACCCTCTTTGGTCTTCCACGCCTTCACCGCTTCCGGCGTGGCCTTGTTGCTGCGCGACTTGGGCGGTTCTACTACCTCGCCGGTCTCCGTAACCGTCACGGTGTGCGCCGTGGGGATGGTCTCAATTTCCGATTCGTCCAACATGCCCAGCCCCACGATGCTCAGGGTCACGCGCCGCTTCGCTTTGGTTTCCGCTTTCATCAACGCATTGGCAAGAGAATCGCCCTTGAGGTTGCCCGTGCACACCGCGCCGATAGATTCGTCCTGGCGTCCACCCGGCAATACCGCTTTGGCCGTGACGACATAGAGGTCGTCCACCTTTTCGCGGGCGGTGATGCTGACGTTGACGTTATGCACGCGCCGCAGTTGGTCGGTGCAGTTCTTGTAGGCGTAGAGCACGAGCTTGCCGTTGAGTTGGATGTACCCAAAAGGCTGCGTGAGTGGGTTGAGGCCCATACTCTGGCAGACGGCCACATAGTGCTCGACGCGCTGTGCCGGGTTAAGGCCGGCGAGATCGCCGCCGATGATCACCTTTTCCAGCGAAGAGGAAACCGAAACGGGGATAACCTGACTCTCCATTGACACTCCTTCCCTTTCATGGTACAATGGGGCGTGATCTTTCGCGCCCCTTTCGTGGTGGCGCTCTGCTAGTCCCACCTAGCAGAGCGCCCTTCGTTATGCCGTTACCGTCTCGTAATGCTCCATCGCCTTGCTAATGGCCTTGCCCACCAGGTCGGCGGCCCGCTCATTGAGCATGATTTGCGGCTGATTCTCCAAGTCCTGCACGCGCTTTTCCAAGCTTGCCACCTTCGCTTGCAACCTTTCGATCGTCTCGTACAAATCGTCGTTCATCTCTCTAGCCTCCTATGATCCTGCCCATCAGGTCGGCGAACAGTTCCGGTGCCACGGCCACGATGCTACAGAGAATCAGCAGCACGATCATCCACCAGCGCGGCAGTTCTACCTCGTCCATCTCACCACCCCGCCTTGATCAGCACCCCTACCAGGAACAGCGCCAGAGCCACCGCCCCCACGGTCATCGCCACCACCTCCGCCCATTCCGGGGGGCCGGCGCGCCGAGAGATGTCACGCAGTTTCATGGTCGTTCCCCTTGCTCTCTGCTAGCGCCTTCGCAATGGCCTTTCTGCCGCCACTCCCCATGCCGGGTACAAGTACTTCCTCGACTACAACCATGCCCATGAATGCGCGCCACTCTGTATAGTTCCAGTAGTGGATGACGAATGGGCTAAAGGTGTCCCGTGCCGCGTAGCAAGTTAGCCGATAGATACGCGCCTGGTGAGGCGTCAGTGGCTCAGGAAACAAGTGCGTAAAGTGGATATAGAAGGCCAGGGCTGCGGATGATGCGTCCCACTCCTCTTTGGTCATCTTTCCTCCTTGTGTCGGTACGGATATGCCGTCAGCGCGCCCGCGCTGCGCTGGCATTCTCTGGCGTTGGCTCTGGCTCGCTCCAGGTGCTCGCGGGCTGGCCCTGGCAGCGGGTAGCGCAGTGCATCGTCAATGGCTGCGCAACAGAGACCGGCGTAACTGGCGGGCAGCTCGTAGAGACTGAGCTGCCTATCGTCCCTTGTGTGCCATGCTCATCACCTCCCCTCAACAGCATCCGCCACGCGGCAACCAGGGCGGCGTGCGTCGGTGTGCTAGCCATTGCCCTTGGCCTCCTCCACTAACCCCATCGCGCGCATCCCACTGGCCAGCACCTCGCGGTACATCGCTGCGTAGGATACCCCGCGCCGATCCGCCTCGGCGTTAATGCGCTCGCGCATCTCTGCCGTCACATTGACCGGGATGGTGTGCGGCCAGCGCCGTCTCAAGTTTCCCACTGATTCACCTCCAGTTTGCAACTGATTCTCGCTCGAACAGTCACAGTATAGCACACCCCCGGCGCATTGTCAATAGGCAATTGTAGGAATTTTAGTCACAGACTGGAAACTATATGCTATACTGATTGTGACGTAGTCGGCGATTGAACGGGGGAATGACTATGGCGAGTTTTGGGGAATGGCTCACGGAGCGTATGGCACATGCGGGGCTGGGGCAAACTGACTTGGCGAATATGCTGGGGATACGTTCGCAGTCAGTTTGGCAATGGATGCATGACGTGGCTAAGCCTACCAGGGAAAACACGAAGGCTTTGGCGCGGGCGTTACGGCTGCCCGCACCGGATGTCTTTCAGGCGTTGGGTGTCCCTATGCCTTACCGACGTGGAGATGATCCCGAATTGGATGCGGCGTTGGCGTTATTCGAGGCGTTACATCCAGAAGCACGGGCGGCAGCCCTTGCGATGATGCGAGGGCTGCTAGTTGACCGTGAATCTGCCGACGTTCATCCTCCGATAGCGCAAGCCAAAGAACCGTAAACTCGTCCGTTTCCGCACTTTGCATCGTTGCGCTCCTTGCGTAATTGTTCCCGCGCACCTCACTCATTATAGGAGCGTTACTATCGTCCTGTCAATACACAAGTTTTCACTGTAGTGAGTTGGGATAGGTTGGGATAACAGGGAGGCCAGAATGCCCAAAGGCGGATGCCGCGATTGTTCCCGTTGCACTGAGACCGGCGCGCAGGGGTGTCTCGCCATGCCCTGGCGCATCGTCTGGGCAATCTGCTTCTCGTGGTGGGCTGGCGCGTTTACGAAGAAGTGCCCCCAGTGCGGCCACCCCATACGTAACCATCACCGCCGCAAAGACGGGAGTTTCCAGGATTGACCATGCGTGCCGTCATCGTCGCCGCCGTCTCTACCGGCGCTCAGGCCAGTGAAGAGCGTTACAGCATCCCCCAGCAGCTCGACCTCTGCCGGGGGATGTGCGCGCAACGCGCCTGGCAGGTGGTCGGTGAGATCACCATCGCCGGTCATTCCCGCGCTTACAACTGGCTCGACGAGTTGTGTGCAGATTGTGCCGAATATGGTAACCTCTTGCGCACTATCCGCGCCGATGCCACCGACCTGGTAGTGTGCCGTGACTATGATCGCCTCTGGCGCACCGACGCCCTGCGCGCACAGCTGATGGCCGTGTGCCGTGAGCACCGCGTGCAAATCTACGCCCTGAATCAGCCCGTCGAACCTGTTGACCCCGCGCTCCTGGCGCACAGCTCCGACAGCAGCCTCATCATCACCGCCGTGTCGGGCGTGGTGAGCCAGCTTGAGAACGAATCGCGCAAGCGCCGCACCATGGCCGGCCTGCGTGGACGTGTTGCGCGGGGCCTGCCTCCGGGCGCGGCCAAGCCCCGTTACGGCTACGCTCGCGTAGACAAGCACCTCGTCGTCAACGAGGCCGAGGCCCGCTGGGTGCGCTGGATACACGAGCGCTACGCCGAGGGCCAGGGCGCGCCGGCGCTGACCTTTGCCCTCAACGATATGGGTATCCCCGGCCCCACCGGGGGACGTTGGCATCGTGATACGGTGCGGCACATCATCGCTCATCCCGTCTACGCCGGCATGGTGCGCTATGGCGATATTCTGACCAAAGGGCAGCACGAAGCCATTGTCAGCCCGGAACTGTGGCAACGTTGCCACGACGCGCAGCAGCGCCGCCATGTGCCCCAAATGCGCAACCCCGCCTACATCCTCTCTGGACTGGTACGTTGCGGCTATTGCGGCGGCGCGCTCACCTACGCCACGCCCCACCACGGTATAGCCATTCTGCGTTGCGCCACCTACGCTCACTGGGGCGGGCGACAGTGCCAGGTCAACAGCATCCGCGCCGTGGAGCTGGAGGGCTATGTGCTCTACCAGGTCAAAGCAGCGTTGGATAACCCTCTCGCCTTTGCCGAGGCCCAGCGAGTGGATAAACGTGTAGACGAAAGCGCAGAACTGGCGACATATCAGGCCGCATATGTCGCCAACGCCGACAAGTGGGCGCGCTGGGATCGCCTCTACGAGGCCGGGGGCATTGACGCCAACGAGCTGTTGACGCACCGCGCCGAAATCCAGGCCGCGCAGCAAGCGCTACAGGCGCGGATCACCGCCATTGAGAGCATAGCACAACGCGAGGCCAGCCGCCACAACCGCCTGGTGGAGCTGGCCTCTACTCTGGATACCCTGGACACGTTGCCGCCGGAGCGTCTATCCCAGTTATATCGCCTCCTCATTGCCCGCGTGATCGTGCACCGCGCCTATCCGCCCTGCATCGAATGGTTGTAACCGTGGCAGGCTCTTGTTGTTGTGCATAGCGCGGTTATCCGCCCATACTGGCCACGGGCACATACCCGCCGCTGGCGATGACGCCGCGCCAATACGTGCAGTCCCCCTGGGTGCACTCCGAGCCGCCGAAGCACGTCACCTCGATAAGCGCGCCGGCCGCGTTGCGCCGGAATATCGCGCCGCCACACATCCCGCTCACCTCCACCAACGCGAGGTGTTGCTGATAGCGCGCGCTGTAGTACCAGCGGCAGTTGCCGCGCACGATCTCGGCGTTGATCACGCTGGCGGGTAGCGTCCCCGCCTCGTGCTTGCTGACGTGCGCCGAAGGCACGGCGTCCACCGCCCCCAGCCACGGCGTAGCCACCACGAAGGCCAGCAGGATGGCCAGGCCCAGCGCGGGCACAACAAAGTTGTTGTTATGAGGCCGGGCTTGCGCTATCATCCCCCACCTCCTCCGGGAATGGCACCTCCCAGTATCGCCACCACACCGCCATGCCATGCGGCATCCAACGGTCGGGGTTGTCGTGGTCGCGGAACATGCCGTCGTAGTTGCACATCACCAGAGTGTTCCGATAGGTGATGACTACGCAGAGACGCCCCTCGTCAGGCTCACCCTCGCTTACCCTGCGCCAGCCGTGGTCACTCATCCTCTGGCCCCCTTTCGATGGCCTCGCGCACCTCTGCCGCCGTGGGCATGGTGGCGTAGCCCCACATCATTTCGGAAATCACGTCGGCGGGCGCACGCCCGGCCTGTTCGCAGCGCAACAGAAACGCGGGGCTGTATGTTTGCCGATACCACGCGATGCACTCTCTCACCGCCGCCGATAGTGACCCCACCGGCATGGCCTCCAGATAGGCCGCGTCCTCCGGCGTCAGGTACACCGCCACCCGTTGTGTGCGCCCCTCGCGTGGGGGCGCGCCTGCGTTGCTTTTCATCTCTGTACCTCCTGTTGTGGGGCCGGTGGCTGTCCCGGCCCGGTGTGTGCGCTACTTGAGCATTCCCATCAACTTGGCGATATGGCCGCGATAGAAGTCAAGCATGTCCTTGTCCTGCAAATCCTCAGAGTAACCAAGTTCCTTTTCCATCTTCCGCTGGCACTCATCAATCGCCTGCTCGACCCTGCGGCGCTGCTCGCTCGTCAGCTTGGTTTCCATCTCTGTGCCTCCTGTGTGTCTCTGCGTTCGTGTTCTATGACCCCATTATAGCATATGCTATGCTATTTGTCAATAGGTTTAGGGGACAATTTCTAAAACTCGTTTTTCCCAAAACACCACCGCCGTCAGGCGTGCACCTGACGGCGGCTGAACTCGCTCACCGAGGCGAGCGAGGCGCTATCACGTGGCGCGCACCGCTGTAGAGAGCGTACTCTCTCAGGCCAGCACGCGCCACGCGGGAGGGAGGGCCTACCCCCGGAGGAGGAGGCCGGGAGTAGGCTACTTTGACGGCGTGGCGCTCAGGTACTTCTCGCCGTGAATGAGCTGCCCCACGCCCGACGCGACCAGGGCTACCGCCACCGCGCCCTCCACCCAGGCGCGCCAGCCCACCGGCGTCGGCGTGTAAAGCATGGCGATCCCTGCCAGCCACGCTAGAATGCCCAGCGCGGCGGCCACCAGGTACGCGGCCACGCGCCGCGCTCGCGGGGAGAGCGTCGCAAACCAGGCCACGTTCTCTACCAGCCAGAACGAGGCCAGCCCCGCGCCGACCGTTGAAATCCACAACAAGGCGTCTTTCAACTGCATTTCATCCTCCCATCAAATGTGCTCTCACGTCCACCGCCCTCGCATAGGGCGTTATGGCCAGCTCTACCCAACCCGTCGGCGCGCGGCGCAGGTCTTTGCGCTCTGCGTACTCCATCTCCCCGCACAGCGCCGGGATGCTCACCAGGTGCATGGTCACCGCTCTTACCTTCCCGCCCTCTGGCCGCAACTTGGCGACGGGGTGGTGCTCATAGCGATGTAGGTGCCCCATGATCACCGCGCTCACGCCGTCTACCTGGTCAGCCAGGCGGGTCAGCGCCGCCGTCGGCGCGGTTTCCGCGCGCCCCCCGCCAGAGCCGTGGCTGGCGAAAAGGGGCCACGTCCAGGAGCCGCCGCCGTTGCGCTCGAACTTCCAGGTAATCATGCCGCGATGGTCGAGGCGGTGCTCGTCGTCACTCGCCAGGCCCTCCACAATGCGGCTGTACACGTCGCACTCGCTGTGTTGCAGGATGCTCGCCTCATGGTTGCCCTCGCACAGCCCGACACACTTGCCCGCGATAGGCCGCGTGTAGTCCAGGAATCTATCCGCCTCGGTGCGCGCAATATCGCGCATCTCTTCCCGCCCGAACAGCCACCCCGCCAGGGCGTCAGTGGAAAAGCGGGGATCGTGGCGATTGATACACTCGCAGTAATCGCCCAGACCCAGCCAGTAAGCCCGTGGGTCATCCGCGATGCCCTGGCAGACTGCTTTCAGCGTCTTTTCGTCGCTCGCCACGTTGCCCAGGTGCGTGTCGCCAATCACCACCAGGCGGAACGTGTCCGAGGCCGAGGTGTACACCGTGCGGCGGTGGATGAGCCTCACGGTTTGAGCCAACTTCCCACGCCGACAGCCCCCAGCAACGTGGCGAGCACACCCAGAAAAGCATCCCACCGCTTTTCACGGCTGTCTATGCGCTTGACCTCCGCGCCCATTTCGCCTAGCGTTTTCGCGTCGGCAATGCGCTGTTGTTCCAGGGTGAGGATGCGGTCGCGCTGTGCTGATTGATCTGCGCATGTCTTCCCCAGCAGGTCGGCGAGGCGGCCCACCTCGGCGGTGAGGTGGCGGATATCCGTCTGCAAAATAGCGAGCGTCACCCGCCCGTTGCCGTTGTCGTCTGCCATTATTGGGCCGCCTCCATGAGCGGCAAGGGCTGCTGCGCCCGCGCCGTGTTTATGCGCTTTTCTGCGATAGCGTAGTACGTCGGGTCAATCTCGATGCCGCAAAAACTGCGCCCCGTCTGCGCGCAGGCCACGCCCGTGGTGCCACTGCCCATGAACGGGTCGATCACTGTTCCGGAGGGTGGGCAAGACGCCTCAATAAGCCGATTCGGTATCTCAACAGGGAACGGGCACGGATGATCACCATGCGCGGGCGCTATGCGCCATACCCCCATCATCTTATTCATTTCATCATTCCAGTATCGCCGCTTCCCGAATGCCCATATCATCTCATATGACGGGGCAAACCGCTTACAGTTTAGCGCCATGCTCCCACCACGATCCCATACCACCTCGGCGTAGATTGGGAAAGGTAAAAA
>JBAZOP010000019.1 GCA_041648665.1 bacterium
TTTGCCAACATCTCCTTGAGCGGATGCTTGTCGATGGACTTTATCCGAGGCATGGTCTGCAGGTTCGAGGTGAGGCAGACCTCTACGGTGATGCGGCGGTCCGCGATATATTCCCACAGTTTGCGCACGTAGGTCTCTTTCTCTTCCTTGGTGGGCAGATCGACCATCTCCGCGTCGAAGAGATGGGTGCCGTGGCCTATGCGGTCCGCATGGCAATCGGTTATTGCCTGGAAGATGGATGCCGGACCGTACGCCTCGCCGGCATGGACCGTCTTCTTCATGAAGTTTTTGTGCGCCAGGTCGTAGGATTCGCTGTGCTTCTCGGCCGGATACCCGTGTTCGGCCCCCGCAAGATCGAAGCCCGCGATCGGTATCCCCAGATCGTCGCGCGCATGGATGAGCGTGCGTACGAGGTCCTGCGATGCGAGCGCCTGGAGCTCGTCCATCGGCATGTAGGGATGTATCTCCACGAGTCTCCGGTAGTACGAGGCCGACTGCGCGTCGAACATGCGCATGGCGCAGCCGATGATGCCGTAGTGAAATTGCGGCTCTCCGCCTGATCTTATCTCCGGCTTCGAGTTTATCTCTTCCTCGGCGCGTTGCATCCCCCGGTTTACGAATTTGAGCACGTCGTCCGCGTTCATCGAGGGGTTCGCGTGCAGCTGCGGCGCAAAGCGCACCTCGAGGTATCGGACCCCCTCGGCGAAGTTGTCGAGGCACAGCTCGTAAGCCGCTCGCTCCAGCGCCTCGGGCGTCTGCAGCACGGCTGTGGTGTACTGGAATCCCTGGAGGTAGTCGACGAGGTCGCGATAGCGGTTTTTGAACACGCTCTTGCGGAGCCCTTCCTCCGTGTACGAGGGCAGCGCGATCTGCTGGTTCTTCGCTAACTCTATCAGCGTATCGAGTCTGAGGCTCCCGTCCAGGTGAACGTGGAGATCGGTCTTGGGTATTGCGAGCAGAAACTCCCGAGGGTATTTTGTCATTTAAGATGTCTCCTCATTCGTCTGTTTTTATCGGCATGCTGCTTTTGCTTTCGGCCTCGTATATCGCGAATTCGCCGGAGAGGGCGGCGTTGCGCATGATCTCCACCGACTGCGACGGGTCGCAGCCTTGCCTTGCGGGGCAGGCGGCGAGCACGTGTATGAATCTGAATCCCCGGAGCGATCGCGCCTTCTTGAATTTGCCGTCGAGATCCATGGGAAGCGCCGGAGTCGTGGAGGCGCGGTAGGGAACCTCGTGCGCTGCGACGATATCGTCTATGGGCGCCCGATTCTTTCGGTCGGAGGGGCTGGAACTGTCGCACAGGACGTAGATGATGTCCTCGTCGCGGAGGGCGGCCTCGATGAGTTGCGGGAGACCTGCTCCCAGTGCATCGTCTGCGTCCGCCCACGCCACGACCGTCGTTTCCTTTTTCCCCGTCTGATCGAGCGCTGCGCGCACTCCGGAGGCGGATGCTGCGGCCGTGCCTTCGGCTGCGTGCAAGATCGAGACGCAGGCGCCCGTATAGGGGAATGGACCCATCGAGAAGGTCGTGCAGGAGCGCGGGATCACCATGATCGAATCGGGGCCAAGCGCCTTGAGCGCCAGCCTCAGGGCGAGCGCTGATCCGCATCCCGGGCAGGCTGCGTGCCCGGCGGAGAGGAGTTCGCGCAGGTCATAGCCCTGCAAAGAGACGCCCTGCCCTGTTTGCTTCGGATCCTCTTTCATCTATTCCCTCAACCCTATCCAGATCGGAGCTGCGCCTGCATCCGCTTCCCTGGCGCGGGAGCAAGCCGTTGCTATGTCCGCTGGGCCCACGGTCCTTCCCCCCAGGCCCGCGTGCACTGCCACCGTGATCGGCGCGCCGGGTATGCCGGCGAGCGCGACTTTTATCTCCTGGACCAGCGCTCCGCCAAGGCTGTGCCCGGGGCTGTTGTCGATGACCACGAGTCTCTTGGTCCCGGCCTTCATCCCCGCGATTGCGTCCCTTATCTCCATGACAGGGGTCGGAGAGAGCATCCTCATGTTGATGAGCCCCACGGATTCGCCCCTCTGTCTCAAACCCTCCGCAGCTGTCCGCGCGGATTCGGCGATGGCGCCGGACGCCACGATCACGGTTTCCGCATCCTTCGCGCCGATCTCCTCGATCGCCCTGTACTTGCGATCGAACGTCCTCGAGAAATCACCGGCCGTATCCGCGAAGGCTTGTTCCACAGCCTTGTGCGCAGAGCCGATCTTACGCCGGAACTCCATGTCGTAATCCGGGCCCACGTACGGACAGAGGGCGCGGGGGTTTTTAGGATCGATCGCGAACTCGCTTCGGGGCTCCCCGAGGAAGCGATCCACCGACTTTTCCTCCGGGATGAACGCCCTTTCGTTATCCCCGGCAGGGGAGAGGGGGTCGTAGCAGACCATGGCCGGGAGCCTCGCTTTCTCTGCGAGCCTGCAGGCGATGATGGCGGAGTCGATGATCTCCTGGCCGGTCCGGCAGAGCAGGGTTATCCAGCCCGTGTCGCGCTGCGCCGCGACGCCGGTCATGTCGCCCTGCGTGCCTGCTGCCGGGCCCATGGCGCCGGAGGCGCAGGCCAGGACTATCGGGAGCCTGGCGTATGCGGTCCAGAAGAGGATGTCCTGCGCAGCTGCGAGCTGCTCTGCGGACGCCGCAGCGAAGACGCGCGCGCCTGCCTGCGCCGCGCCCGCGGCGACGGCCAGGGCGGAGCGGCCGGATTCGGCCGCGATGAAGCGGCCGCGGCCCGCGTTTTGGCATTGAGAGGCGAGGAGCGCACGCAGCTCATCCTGCAGCGCGCCGGACGCGGCGCATATGACCTGCGCGCGCGTGAGCGCCGCCGCTTTTGCCACCGCCTGATTCAACGTGATGGGCCCTCCCTGTTTCATATCAGGCCTTTTTCTCCTCGCTCGCCATTTCTATCGCGGCGCGCGGGCATTCGGTCTTGCAGATGCCGCAGCCCTTGCAGTGATGGAGGTCGAGGTCGTAGCCGCCGTCGCGTTTCGCTATGGAGAGGTCCGGGCAGTATATATAGCAGTTGCCGCACTCGGTGCAGCGGCCGCAGTGGAAGCAGCGGGCGAGTTCCGCGGCCATTGACTTGGCGTCCAGCGGGCCTTCGATCTCAGCGAACGGCTCGTCGGCGACGGAGGCCTTGGCGTTCCTCCGGGGCGCGGCAAATGGAGCGGAGTCGGCGAAGTAGGCGCTGTTCAAGTCTTCGAAGCGAACGACTTTATCGCGGAGCACGGCGGCGCCTATCGTCTTGCGTGCAGGCGACGAGCCCAACCTCTTCTCGACGTATCTGGAGATCAAGGCCGGGCCGCTGCCTTCAATGCTGCACCCCTCGATCGATCCTACCCCTCCCTCGCCCCTGAGGAGGCAGTCGATCGCTATCGCGGTGCGCTTGCCCGCTGCCAGCGCATGGACCACCGAGTGCGGGCCGCCTGTGAAATCGCCGCCCGCGAAGACGTTGAGCCATTCGGTGCGGCCGGTCTCGTCCACTATCAGCGACCCCCCCTGCACGTGCAGGGAGGAGGGTATTATCGAGGTGTCGATCCTTTCGCCCGGCGCTGCGATGACCGTGTCCGCCGCAAACTCGATCTCAGAGGCATCCTTCCGGCAGGCGACTGCCGACGCGCGGCCCTGGGCGGTCAGCACCTTCACCGCTTCCGTCATCTCCTCGATCTTCACTCCCTCTTCGAGGGCCGCGTCTATCGATTCTGCGAACGCGCTCATGGAATCGCGCGGGCCCGCGAAGATCACCGTGACCTCGGCGCCGAGCCGGAGCGCCGTGCGCGCGGCGTCGATGGAGGTGTTGCAGCCGCCGACGACCACGACTTTCTTGCCGAGCTTGGGTTTATGTCCTTCGCTCACCCCCTTGAGGAATGAGAGCCCGGGGATTACGCCGGAGACGTGTTCTTCTCCGAGTCCGAGCGTCTTGGCGCGCAGCGAGCCGATGGCTATGTAGACCGCATTGTATTCCTGGCGGAGCGACTGCATGTGAGTCGCGTCCGGCACCGGCTTCGAGGTCTTTACCTCCACGCCCATCGAGGCGAGCCTTGCGATCTCGCGGTCGAGGATCTCCTTGGGCAGGCGGAAGGATGGGAGGCCGTAGCGGAGCATTCCGCCGGCCCGCTCCGCGCCCTCGAAGACGATCACGTCGTGGCCCATCCTGCGCGAGTGGTATGCGCAGGCGAGCCCTGCGGGTCCTGAGCCCACGACCGCGATCTTTCTGCCCGAGGCCTTGAAGAAGGGCTGCGCCGCGGGGAGGGCTCCTGCCTGCGAGTCCCCGACCGTGCGCTCGAGCGACTTTATGTTCACCGCCCCGCCCAGTTTGCCCCGGTTGCAGGCCGTTGTGCACGGGTGCGTGCAGACGCGTCCGGTGATGGCGGGGAAGGGGTTCTCGACGGTCGCCGCCTCATAGGCCTCGGCCGTCTTTCCGGCCTGAAGCAATCTGATCCACGACTCCACGTCGCTCGCCGTGGGGCATGCGCTCTGGCAGGCGGGGACGCATTCCACGAACACAGGCCTCTGCGTCCTGCACAGGCCCGTGTTCCTATGCTCCATCGTGGCGATGGAGACCGGGGAGAGAGGCATCTTGCTCTCGGTCATGAGCTCGATCGGCTTCGGTATGGTTGTTTCCGGCTTTTTCATCTCCCCCTGAACCCCTGTTTGAGGGATCATTCATAGCGTATAAGTAGTCGAAGTCAAAACCAAATCTCCGTGTCCCAGTTCTCAAATCGTTGCGACAGGCTCGTCGGGGACGCCCCATTGCGACGGCGCCACTCGCTCCGTTACTCGTCCGAAAAAATCGGCTGGTTTCTGTGAACTTGGTGTCTTCCTGCCTGTCAGGCCCCAAACTCACGAAACCAGTCCGATTTTTCCATTCCTCATGCACTACGCTCGAAGCCGCGCCCGATTGTCGCAAAGGGGCGTCCCCTGCGCCTGTCGCAGTGATACTACTGAAAGGCTTGGAAGCGGAGCCTGCCCCTCAATGGGACCGCTGCGCTAACCATATGAATTATCAAGTTTATTTATCGCACAACAAAATACAGGGGGGTGCCGATATAGACGAAGGTCCGATATATGGACAGGAGGCCTAGTGTTCCCTGTTGGCCAGACGAATGTCTGTGTCGCTGGTGCAGGCGTATTTGTGAACGCGCCTGGAGTGAGTGCCCCTGCGTTGGGCGGCATTTCGATTTTCTCCAGTATGGAAACAATCGCCTCACACCTGATCCATTCTCCATTCGCAAATATCCGCATGCATCCGCTCTTCACCGCGCCTCAATCCATAACCTCAGGCGGATCTGGCGACTCACCATCCGCGCCGGGCGGTATCGGCGGCGGCGATGATGGCGGCGACGGGGGAAACAAGCGGAGACTCTCGAAGCTTGTCGATGAGGTTGCATCATCAACTCAGCCGTGGGCACGGGGAGAAGTTCTAATGGTGTTGCCTGAAGCCGTCACTGCGGCCCTGAAGTTTGGCTATACCTCCGATCAGGTCCGCGATCAGTTCGGACGGATGGTGCAGTTCTGGCACGACGACCCGAGTGCATCTTTCTTTAACCTGGAGCGCGCTTTCCATCTCATGAGGAAGCGATGTTTCGATCGCGAAAAGGCTTTCGCCCTGCTGGATGCCCTCATCAATCGTGTCCTAACTAGGCGTGAGGTCATTACGGTGGCGGGCGACGATGCGGAGGTATTGAAGCGGTACTTCGCCAATGGGGGCAGCGGACATCTGCGCTTCAAGGGGAGACTCAGCGAGGATAAACTGGGAAGGGATTATGACGGCGCGATCCTCTATCAGACCGCACTGCGACACCTGTATAAAAAGGAGAACCGTGACAATCGCTACGAGCTCGATGCGTTGGAGGGGCTCGTGAAAGTCCTTCGAGAGTTTGATGGCGATATCTCAGGCAAGGAGGAGCTGATCGAGGAACTCGTGCTCTCCTGCCGCGGACACGCGGGTATCGCCTTCAAGGTCTATGAGACGGCCATCCGACAGGGGATTGGCGAGGAAGAGGCCTTGTCGCTCATCATCGGTTCGTGCCAGTTCATCGATCGCATTCGTTCGTGGATGTTCTCGAACGGTGAAGCGCCCATATCTATCCTCACGGGTCTCGTGCCTGTGTTGGAAGCGGGACAGCCCGTGGCCGAGATCATGGAGATTCGCAAGGCTGTCCTCGTCGCGGACCCCAGCTACTTTGAGTTGCGGGAAACCTACGACACCCTCGGCAAGGCATATGAGGCCACCAAGGGTCGGCTGGAGGCGCACGAGACCCACGCCTTCTTCCTGCGGCTCATTGAGCAGTACGGCAAACAAGCCTTCACGATCTTCGGCGCCCTGCCTGCGGCATGGGAGCAGTATCCTCCGGAGCGCGTGCAGTCGCTCTTTCTCGACAATGGGCAGGGCGCCACGCGATTCGGATGGGCGTTCGTCTTTCTCGCGCGCCATTGGCTCGACATGCAGATGTCATTCCCCCGGAAGACGGAATATGACTATGCGATCCTGGATACACTCCTTCAACGGGTGCTGAGCGAACAAGGCAGGCGGCATCTCTTTGCCTGGCTTTCACGGATCGAGGAGCGCGCCGGCGAAACGGACCTTTATGACTATTTCCGCAACGCCTTTAGCAGAACCACGTTCGTGAGGATCTTTTCAGGTTACTCGGACGTGAAGGGTGGAGAGGAATTCCAGATTCCGCCTTTCCTGCTCCCGGTTTCAGACGGGGCTGCGGGCGAGGATGGTGGAGCGTAATTCTATCCTTGGAACCCGGAGTCTAGACCGGGTCCGTGTGCACCGTGACGTACGAGTTGGGGATGGCGTGTCTGATGTCGGCGATGATCTGTTCCGTGAGCAGGTGCGCGTCCTCGAAGGAGAGGCCGCGCTCGACCTCCAGGTGAAACTCGATGTGCTTCTCCTGGCCGACCATGCGCGTGCGGAGCCTGTGATAGCCGCGCACCCTGGGATGGTACGAGCGCACGCAGTGGTCGATCTTGCGGATCATGTCCCTGGGAAGGGAGAGGTCCATGAGCTGCGAGATCGCGTCGCGCGCGATGCGGACCGCGGAGATCGCGATGTAGAGGGAGATGAGGATCGAGATGATAGGGTCGGCGTTCTTGACCTGCGCCCACCTCTCGAGCCCCAGTGCCACGAGCACGCCGGCGTTGGTCCAGACGTCGGAGCCGTAGTTGAGCGCGCTCGCGGCGAGCGCGGTCGAACTCTCGCACTCACCGACCCTCTTTAGCTTCCTCGCCAGCCAGGAGCTCACCACCAGCGCCACCACTATCATGCCGAGGCCCAGCTCCTCGTCCTGGAGATGATAGCCGTCGATGATGCGGTGGAAGGACTGCCAGATGAGGAAGGAGGCGGAGACCGCGATGAGGGTTGCCTGAAGAAGGCCCGCTATCGCCTCAGCCTTGCCGTGGCCGTACTGGTGCTTGTCGTCCGCAGGCTTTTCAGAGGTGCGGACAGCCGCAAAGCCAATGGCCATGGAGAATATGTCCATGAGCGAATCCAGCGCCGAGGCCAGCACCGCCATGGACATGGTGATGAGCCCCACGACCACCTTCGCTATGGCGAGCGCCGCGGAGACGGAAAGCGCCACGAGCATGCTGCGCGACTTGAGGTTCACGATAAGGATTAATAGTTGGGTGGGGATAGAAATGCAATGATCGGCTTATCCGGTGATCTTTTGTGGAACAACCGGTTCGGTGCTTGTTTTTTCTGGGGGCTCGCCGCAGGTGATGTTGATTCCGCCGGACTTCGTGCTGTCGCCTGACTCCGTTACAACCGGTTGCGCCGGTGTTCCGAAGCTGGGTGGTGCGCCCAGGCCCGCGGCGCTGATGCACGCGCCTACGTTCGGCTGGCTCAGGACGCATATCAACGTCGCCTGGCCTGCCTCAAGCATTGCCTTTGATTCGGCGATATCAGGGTTTACTTTGGGTTTCTCCGTGGCCCCTGAAGTGGTGGTCGAATTGGTATTGGTGGTTTTTGCCGTCGAGATGGATCCCACTGCATCTGACATGCCGCCTCCTGATGATATGCTGCCCCCGACAATATTATCGGCAGGCAGGCCCCCGGGAGTTGCGTCCCTTAAAAATTAAATTGTTTAATGATTACCAATGGTTAAGAGGGTCAGATCTCCCTACGCTCCTCCAGCGCCCGGGTGAGGGTGGAGGCGTCGATGTATTCAAGGTCGCCGCCGACCGGGATGCCTGAGGCGAGCCTTGTGACCCTGATGCCCGTGGGCTTGATGAGGCGCGATATGTAGAGCGCGGTCGCTTCTCCTTCGACCGAGGCGTTGGTGGCCACGATGACTTCGGAGACGCCGCCTGACTCCAGCCTGCGGATGAGGTCCGCGATCTTGAGGTCTTCGGGGCCGATGCCGTCCAGCGGCGAGAGCGCGCCGTGCAGAATGTGGTAGCGGCCGCGGAAGGAGTGCGTGCGCTCCACCGCCATCACATCAGAGGGTTCCTCGACCACGCAGATCGTCTCCCGGATGCGGCGTGGGTCGCTGCAGATCCCGCATGGGTCGTGTTCGGTGAGGTTCTGGCATTCCGAGCAGAGGCGGACCTTCTCTTTGACGTCCGAGAGCGCGCCTGCGAGCGCTTCGGAATATTCCTTCGGCTGGCGCAGTATGAAGAACGCCAGCCTTTGAGCGGTGCGCTCGCCTATGCCGGGCAGCTTCGCCAGCTCGTGTATCAGCCTGTCGATTGGAGTCATCCGAACATGCCCCCGAGCCCGCCCATCCCCCCCATCATCGAGGAGAGCTCGGACTGCGCCGCCTCCGTCGCCCTCTTGAATGCCTCGTTGACCGCCGCCAGCACCAGGTCCTGCAGCATCTCCACGTCGCCCGCGCTCGCCACGGAGGGCTCGATTGAGAGCGCGATGAGCTCGTGCTTTCCGTTGACCCGGGCCGTGACCATGCCTCCGCCCGAGCTGGCCTCGAACGTCCGCTTTGCCAGTTCCTCCTGTTTCTTCGCCATTTCGGCCTGGAGGGCCTGCGCCTGTTTCATTATCGATTTCATGTCCATGTTCATCTCACTTTGCGCTGGTCTTCACGTCGTGCAGTTTCGCTCCGAGTATGTCGGCAGCCTGGCGCACGATGTCGTCGCTGAGCGCCTCTTTCACCAAGTCCTTGTTCTTCTGCGCGCGGCCGGGTTTCTCACCCGCTTTCTCCTGTGGTGCATCCTGATTCAGGACGAGCCTCATCGGCCTCTTGAAGAATCTCGCCAGCAGGGACTCGACCGCGGTGCGCCTCTCCTCCTCGGCTTGCATGTCGGCGAGATGGCGGTTGTCGAACCTCACCTTCGCCGTGTCCTGCGTCAGCGATTCAAGCGACCCCTGATCGAGGATGGCTGCGGCCTGAGGTTTCTCGGTCACGAGCCATCGCATGAACTCCTGCCAGCGGCGCTCGCCCTCCACGTCCACGGGCTCGAAGGCGAGGTTCGCCGCGTGCGGATCTGCGGCCTCCGGCTCCTTCGTCTCAATCTTCGTGGGCATCGGCGTTGGCTTGCCCTCGCCCTCCAGCAGGGCGTCGAGCTTCGCCACGATCTCGCTTATCTGCTGCGAGGGACCCACGCGGGTGAGCCTCATCAGCCCCACCTCCAGGAGCATCTTCGGGAAGGGCGAATGCGAGACCTGCTCCGAGACGTTGTACCAGATGGAGAATATCTGGTGCAGCTCGGTCGCCTCCGTGCGCGCCGCGAGCTTCTTCAGGGCATCGGCCTCGT
This sequence comes from bacterium, assembly GCA_041648665.1. Classification (NCBI taxonomy): domain Bacteria; species bacterium. The sequence continues at coordinate 9,719 of JBAZOP010000019.1, forward strand.
CGGAGGTGAGGTCGAGGTTCATCTTCTCCTTCCCGCACTCGGAGAGCACGAGCAGGTGCCTCAACACCTCGAGTATGTCACCCGAGAAGCGGACGAGGTCCGCGCCGGTCGCGAAGACCTCGTCGAGCGCCGCTAGCGCGCGCTTCGCGTCCTTTTCGAGCGCCGCCTCGACCGTGCCGAAGAGCAGCGCCCTGTCGAGGAATCCCAGCATGCCCTTTATCGAGTTCGAACTTATCTCTTTTCCGGAGTACGCGATCGCCTGGTCGAAGAGCGACTGCGCGTCGCGCAGGCTTCCGGTCGCCTCCCGCGCGATGAGCCTCAGCGCGTCCTCCTCTATGGATACGGACTCCTGACTCGCGATCTTCGAGAGCGTCGATGCGATCAGCACGGAGGGTATGCGCCTGAAGTCATGCCTCTGGCAGCGGGAGAGGATCGTGGCCGGAATCTTGTGGGATTCGGTGGTCGCGAATATGAAGACCGCGTGCGCCGGCGGTTCCTCCAGCGTTTTGAGCAGCGCGTTGAACGCCGGCGTGGATAGCATGTGGACTTCGTCGATGATGTAGATCTTGTAGCGGCCGGAGGAGGGCATGTACTTCACCCGCTCGCGGATCTCGCGCACGTCGTCGACCCCTGTGTTGGAGGCGCCGTCGATCTCCTGCACGTCGAGCGACCTGCCCTCGGTTATCTCGCGGCAGGGGCCGCATTCCCCGCAGGGCTCGAAGTCCCTGGGCTCCTTGCAGTTGAGCGCCTTGGCGAGTATTCGCGCCACCGTGGTCTTGCCCACGCCGCGCACCCCGGTGAACAGGTAAGCGTGATGGATCCTGCCCTGGGCGAGCGCATTTCGGAGCGTGGTGGTGATGTGTTCCTGTCCCACCACCTCGGAGAATCTTTGGGGGCGATATTTTCTCGCCAATACTTGGTAGCTCATAGGATGTTTGAAAAAATACAAGGGCGGCCAGGTTTTTCCACGGCGCATCGACGAGCGGGTACCGTTGCTCCCTTCCGGGCCTGGCGGGGTTAGCCGCCGCCCGATCGCATGGGACCCGACCGCCCCCGTAATCGCGACTCTTCACTCGTCTAGCCGGAGGCGGCCTCAAAAGGCAAGAGGATTTCGCCCCTCATTCGTCGAAGGAGGGGGGCTTCCTCTGGCGTTTCTTCTCGGACTGCCTGTGCTTCAGCTCCAGGACCTTCTCTTTCGCGCGTCTGGACCTGCGGCGTTTCTGTTTTTTCACCTTCCATCGGCGCTGCTCCTCCGCGCTCTTCCTGCCAATCATCATCCGCTCTATCTTCTCCATGAGCCGCACGCGCGCGAGGTGGCGGTTTATCGCCTGGCTGCGTTCGGTCTGGCAGCGGACTTCCATGCCGGTGGGCGGATGGCGGAGTACGACGCATGTCGACGTCTTGTTGACGTGCTGGCCGCCCTTTCCCGACGAGCGGATGAAATGCTCGATGATGTCGGCCTCCCGTATGCCGAGATCACGCATCCGCTTTGCCAGCAGGGTCTGCTTCTTCGGGGAGACGGGCATAAAAATTGGCGGAGAGGGCGGGATTCGAACCCGCGGTACCTTTCAGTACACACGCTCTCCAGGCGTGCACCTTCGGCCGCTCGGTCACCTCTCCGGACTCAGTCTTCTTTGATGCGATATTTACTTTCCGCCGATCAGCTGTTTGACGCTGCCGTCGTTCTTGTCTACGAGCACGAGGCTGTACTTGCCGTCGGTCGATCGACCGGACTTGATGATGTATTTATTGCTGAAGAAATAGACCACGACCGCCAATAAGAGTATCGCCAGCACTATCTTCCTCATATCTTCCTCCTCTTGTATTTTTGGAAGTATAATTAATTGCCAACGCCGATGCAATCGTCAGGGGCGGTAAAAAAATTAGGAACATTCAGCGGAGAGGGTGGGATTCGAACCCACGGACCTCCTTTCGAAGGTCAACGGTTTTCGAGACCGCCCCGATCGACCACTCTGGCACCTCTCCGCTCAACATCCAAGCCCCTATCTTGAAAGAACGAACGAAACTTGCCTATTAAACACAGGGGGTGGCTTTGCGCAACACCAAATCTGGCCGCTAACGCCTTGAAAAGGCCGCCTAATTTTTCACGCAACCGCCGCGGGTCTGGGCCGATAACACCCTGGTGGCGGTAAACCGGAGGAGATGGGGCGGATGAACCGGCTCGATCAGACATACTCGATGTTCAGCGCCCCCGATGCCAGGGACTGGGGCCGCTCTGTCATAGAAGAGGCGCTCCGCAGCGATCCCGATGTCGAGCTTTTGCACGACGAACTGCTCGGCGCGATGGACGACCCCTCGGTGTTCGCCACCCCGCAGGGCCGCAGGCTTTGGTGGGAGTTCTGGCAGGCCTACGAATCGGTGGTCAGGCGCGCGCCCCTGTTATCCCTTCACTCGCAGGGGTTCGCGAAGAGGTTCGAGTTTTTTGCCGATACCGGCGTTGTGCTACGTTCGCTTGAATCCCTGCCTTGGAAAATTCTCCGCTCCCATCCCGCGAAGCACGAGCTCATGAGGTTCTATAAGGATATCGGGCGCGCCGCGAGTTTGGCGGAGGAGCGTTTGTGCGGGCTGAGATCCATGGTCGAGAGCGAGCATCTGAAACTCATGATAGACATGCAGCTTGAGGAGCTGTCGCAGATAAGGTCGGCCGGAAAGAACGAGCTTGCGAAGGCGAGGAAGAGGCTCTGGGAGATAAACATCGAGGTCTCTGATGCGCTTGCAGTGCTCCAGGATTCGACGGAGGGGATGGATTTCGATCTCATGCTCCTCCTGCGCGGCATGACGGCGGCGCGGGAGCTGACGGATCCGAGGACCAGGCGCATCGTCGAGGCGTTGCAGTCGGTGATCGTCAAGGCGCTCGCGTCCGGCAGGATCGGGGTCTTGGAACGGGAGGCTATAGCGGAGGCGCACATCCTCACCCTAGAGATCCTCTGGGCGCATGAGCCGGGGGCGCCTGCGCCGGAACTCACGGCGGATGCGGGGCAGAACGGCGCGAAGCTGCTGGCCGACTTTGAAGAGGCCTCCGGTTTCGCCTTCGCGGCCATGTCTTCGATGCGGCCTTCGCAGGCGCTCACGAAGATCAAGTCCTTGCCCCATGACCCCTCGTTTGTCGAAGCGGCGATGATAGACGCAGTCTTCGCAAACCGCATGGGCGATCTGTCCATTCCCTACAATGAGGAGATGGCCCCCTTCATAAGGGGTGCTCTGCTCTGCAGGGTTCGCGAGGTGCCGCAGGCCGTGGAAAAGAGTTCCCTCGAGGACACCCTCTTCGAGGCCCGGTTATGCCGTACCCTCCGTTCGCGCCGGAAGATACTGTTGGAGCTAGGCGGCGGCTCCGCCTTGAACGGTTTGCGGATGGCGGCCGAAGATCCTTCCGCGTTCGTGTTCTCGATCGATCCGACCGTGCCGGAGATCTCCGAAGAGCGGATAGAACAGATCGGCTTTGTCCCCCGCAACCACGTGATACTCAGGGGGAGGGCGGAGGAGGTCGTGCCGTACGCCTTTGATAAGCCTTTTGCGGACAAGGCCGTGATGGTCGCTCCGCCGTCGTTCGGGTGGGCGCCCATGATGCTGTCGGCGCTTCTGGCGGTGCGTCCCGGCGGGACAGTCGACATATACAAGTTCAACTCGAAGAATTTTGACTACGGTTTTCTCAGACGCGCCGGGTTTGGGGTGTCCGTGACTTCTCTGCGAGCTGAAAATCCGTTGATTCCTGCCAGCGATTTTTTCAAGCCGGGGATGCCGGTCAGCCACGTCAGAATAACGGTGCCTCTGTTCAGAGGGAATCCGATCATGCCTCTGCTATGATCAAGACTTTTTACCCCTGAGCGCCCTGAAAAAATCGTTGAGCGCCTTTCTGCAGTCCGGTTCCAACACCCCTGATTTCACCTCCATGGAGTGATTTAGCCTGGGGTCGTGCGACACGTCGTAGAGCGTGCCCATGGCCCCTGCCTTGGGGTCTGCGCATCCGTAGACCACCCGGGGGATCCGGGCCTGCAGCATCGCTCCGGCGCACATGAGGCACGGCTCGCAGGTGACGTAGATCGTGATGTCGTCCAGCCGCCAGCTCTTGAGCTTCTTCGAGAGCTTTCCCACGAGCAAAAGTTCGGCGTGGCCGAGCGGATTCTGGGTCTGTTCGCGCACGTTGTGCGCGCGGCCCACGATCTTTCCGTTTTTTACGGCGACGGCGCCGATGGGGACCTCTGCTTTTCGGCCCGCCTTTTGCGCTTCTTTCAGCGCCTCGCGCATCCACGATTCGTCTGTGTTTGCCGTCTTTCGCATGACCGTCTCATACTGCGATTCTCCGCATCGATGCAAACGAGAAGTGTTTGTGGATGATTTTTTTACAGAAAAAAGTTGCAATCTCATGTCTCTTTCTCCATTATCCGCCGCCATGTTACTACAATATCTATCCATCTCAGAGATAAACGTCGCAGATTCGAGCTACAGGATCACGTTCGCGCCTGAGCTGGAGGCGCTTTCCCGCTCGATCAGGGCGGTCGGCATCATCCAGCCGATCAACGTGCGCCACACGCCCGACCACACCTACCAGGTGGTGACCGGTTACAAACGCGTCCTGGTCATGCAGGAGCTGGGCCGTCAGACTGTTCCGGCGCTCGTGCATGAGCCCGGCGATATGTCGCCCACCCAGGCGTTCATGTGGAGCCTGCACGACAATTCCGCCACCAGGGAGCTCAACCTCATCGAGAAGAGCATCGCTCTCGCGAAGCTCAACCAGTTCTGCCAGGTCTCCGAAGAGGACATGGTCAAGCGCTTTCTGCCGCTCTTCAGCCTCGACCCGAGCTACAAGACCCTGCATCAGCTCATGTCTCTGGGCGATCTGACCGAGCCGCTCAAGAACTACGTCGTCTCGAACGACCTCGCGCTTTCCTCCGCGAGCCGCATAGCGGAGTTCAGCCCTTCGACGCAGCAGGAGCTCCTGCCGGTCATCACGCAGGTCAGGCCTTCGGCCAACAAACTGGGCGAGTTGCTCACGCTCATCCGCGAGATCGCGGCGCGGGACGGCCTCACCGTCGAGGAGATCCTGCAGCGCTATCAGTTCATGCAGGTCGTGGCCGACAGGGCCACGTCGGCCGCCGAAAAGGTGAAGCAGCTGAGGCAGGCACTGCGCGGCATCAAGCTGCCGCAGCTGACCGAGCGCCAGAACCAGATCGCGAGCCTCATTCAGGATATCGATCTTCCGGACTCGGCCAAGATCGTTCACGATCCTTACTTCGAGGACGAGAAGATCAAGCTCGAGTGCCACTTCTCCACCCCCGAGGAGATCGATCAACTGGCCAGAAAGATCCAGGAGGCCTTCCAGAAGCAGCATTGGCACCAGATCTTCGATTGGTACAGGGCCTGATCAATTCCTTCTAATTTGATTGCGGACTCTTCGGCTGCTGGATGGGGGCGCGGCTGTGTGCGCCTGCGTTCGGTGCAATATCGTCTTCGGGCTTTGGCAAGGCAGGCTTATCTATAGGTGGCGCGATCTCTACAGCGGGCGTGGGTGTTGCAGCAGGCGGTGTTGCGGCTGGAGTTGATGTCGCAGCCGAGGACCCTGTCTGGGTTGCCTCGGACTCGGGCGCAGGCGGCTTCACCGGAGCGGTAGGAGCGGCCGGCACGCTGGGCGCAGGCGCAGGCAACATCATGTCGGATGGCACGATGCCGGTGGTCTCCGGCGAGATTTTGATGGACTCCACCGTCCCTCCGTTGAATGACGCGGTCAGTATCTCCGAACCGGCCTTGTGGAACGCGACGCCGGAGGGGGAATCTATCCCGGTGTTGAAGCTGTTGAGGGCGAACCCCAGGTCGATCCTGTAGATGGCTGCGAGCCCGGTGCTCGCGACGTAGAGGTTCCCCTTGTCGTCGGCATCCATCCCCTCGAGTGTGCGGAGGAACACGGCCGGCAGAGGCCTCATCTTCCCTGAACGGTTGTATGCTGTGACCTGGCCTGAGCTCCAGCCCGCTACCGTGAAGACCTGTTTGGCGGCATACCACGTCAAACTGTGTGGCTGGCCGAGCGAGTCGCCCGCGACGAAGGTCGTGACCTCGTGCTGTTTTGCGAGGTCGATCCTGTAGATGCGGTTGCCCGGGCCGTCGGCAAGATAGAGCGCCCCGTCGGGACCGACCTTCACGTCGTAGAAGTGCTGCACAGGGAGGTTGCCGAAGTTCACGTCGAAGAGGAGGTTCCCGTAGGTCGTGTCGTACGCGCGCAGTTTGTCTATGTCGCAGACGTAGAGGGTGGTCCCCACGACCGCCATCCCTTTGGGCGCGTTTAAGTCTATCGACTTGTTTGCGCCGTCTATGAATCGGAGGTTTTCGATCGACCCGTCGCCCTTGAGCCTGGATATGAAGCCGTTGTCGTCCTTCGCGTCGAGCGAGCCGTTCACGTTCGAGACGAAGATGAAGCCGGTGCGGGTGTCGACCGCCACGCCGTAGGGATTGGTGAATCCGCCTGTGGTGAATGCGTGGGCCAGGCCTGTCGCCAGCATGACGGCCCCGAACGCCGCGATCAATAATGTGTTTTTCATAAACATGAAATTAGCCGCAAAAGCTTCAACTGTCAACGCATCCCCTTGGAAACGATCGCGAGCCCTTCGAGCACGAGATTGGGATGCAAATGTCTGACGATGGGGCAGGCGAGTTTGACGAGCGCGGCGTCACCGCCGGTGACGACCACCAGCGGCCTAGTGTGCGACTCGGCCGACATTCTGCGCACGATGTGATCGATCAGGCCCGCGTAACCGTGGAACATGCCGGCGCGAATAGCATCGCGGGTGTTTTTTGCCACTATGCGGCGGGCAGGGGAGGGTTTCACGTATGAGAGCCTGGCGGCGATTTTGGCCAGGCTGCGCGCAGAGGAATCGATGCCAGGGAAGATCGCGCCGCCCGCGAACTCGCCCCGTGCTGTCACGAGGTCTATGGTCATCGCGGTCCCTGCGTCGATCACGATGAGCGCGCGCCTGTGCCTTGCGTATGCAGCGGCGGCTGCGAGCAGTCTGTCGACGCCGAGCTGGCTCCTCTTGTATCCCTTGATGGTGATGCCCGCATTGTAAGGCGTGATGATGTGTGGTTTTGCGCCGATGAGTTTCAAGCATGCCTCAGCGAAGATCGGGGTGAGCCTCGGAACCACGCTCGCGATGCATGCGGCGCTCGCTCCAGCGCCTGCAAAAGATCGCATCCTGCGGCCGATCGCCCCTGCAGAGGGCCTTGTAGAATAATCGATAAAACCCCTCTTTAGGAGCCTTTTCCCTGCGAACAGCCCTACGGATGCGCGCGAGTTACCTATGTCGATCGCAATGAGCATGGGCCAAGACTCCATCACTCGGGAAAATAACTCAACCCCCTGTGTGGAATATCTATTGCCAGCAAAGGGCTTCCGTGACTATAAGATCTGGCTATGTCGACGACAAAAAAACTGGATTTCACAAAACCCATGCCCAATCCGTTTGACGAGGTTGAACTTCCGAAGAAGGAGAAAGAGAAGATCGTTCTTAAAGACAAGGCGGGCAATATCTATGAGCTGATGCCCAACCCCTTTGTCGATGATTGCGAATCCCCCGAGTCCCCTGATGAGGTCAAGCCCCCTGCTACAAAGGCCCCTAAAACAAAATCTCCCAAACCAAAGGCCCCTAAACCGAACTCCCCTGTCTCAAGGCTCTGGAAGAAATAATGCCAAAATTTTGACGATTCCGTTTGTCCCTGTCAAAAAGATAACTCCTTGTTTATACGCCATTTCCGTTTGCTCTTCCTAAAACGTTTATAATCTTCATTCTGAGTGTTTCCTCCCTTATGCCCAATGGCATGGATGATGCAATTCATATGAGTGGCTTTAAAACCGTGTTTTTTGCCAGGGCAGCCAACCCCCCTGGCGCTGAGAGAGGGAGGGTCATATGAATAGCGGAGGCAGGATACCGCCAGCGCTTCAAAGCAAGGTGGAGGATTACTGGAGTAAGTACCAGGAGGCGCACAAGGGAATAGATATCAAACCCTTTGAACATCAGATGGGCCTCTTCCTCAAAGGCCTGAAACAGGCCTCTGACGGCAGATATATCGCGCACGTGGATACTCATATAAATCTTCATTCTGCGGAGCTCCAAGCCGATCCGAGGATAAAATGGGTCAATGATAAGGGCGAGGAGGTCAAACTTCCCGGTGTCGACGTCGAAGAGCCGTCATCTTACGCAGTTGCAGAGCCTGCTCCTCCGCCTGCGCCCGGGGCAGAGGCGATGCAGGTGGGTGCCAAGCGCTTCGCAGAGCCAAAGCCCTCTGCAGGGCTGGAGGCCGAGATCTTCGGTCCGCCCAAGCACGCTGATCTGGGCATGAGCAATGATATGTATGGAGAGGTGCTCTCAAGACTTCAGGATGAACAGGATGCGCACAATCCCGGCCTGAGGAATCTGGGAGGGCCTGAAATGGCATTCAAGGTGAACGGCATTCCGTATGAACCCCTGGCGAAGATGGGGGACGTTGCCTCGGGTAAGGCGCTTGCTGAAAAACTGACGAAGGAGTTCGAAGGCAAGCTCGAGGGCGAGTTCGGAGTCTTGAGAAAGGGCAAAGAGATCTATCTGATGTCCCCTGCGAATATGAAGGAACTCAAAGCTCTGCCGGATGGTAAAAAGGAGGGATGGAAGATAGAATAGGGAGCGGACTTATTTCTTCGCTTCTTCCATCTTTTTTCTGACCATGTATATCATGCCCTTGGTGTGCGGGTCTTCGGGTCGCACCTTCTCAGACATGAGGAAGTAGTTGAGCGAGCTCTCCAGGTCCTTTGCACAGCTGTATTCGATCTGGCCCAAGTTCGAGAGCACGATGTGGTTGTCGGGCGAAAAGTCAAGCGACCGTAAAAGCCTCATTTTCACGAATTCGTCGCATGTCTCGGACGGGCCGGATGGGTTGTTGCGAGATGCCCTGATATTGTAATCGTGCGCGAGCAGCTCGAGTTCGGTCATGAACTTCCACCTGGCGTCCGGCCGTTTCTTTGAAAAGATCCCGGAGTCGTTCACCATGAGGTCCATGAAGAGCACTTCGTCGTCCCCGAGCTCCAGCCCGACCAGCGCGTGATCGGCAGGCATGATCGCATTGTCGTAGTGCACCTGTACCGGCCTTGCATCGATCCCTGCCAGGTTCGAGAGCGCGGTGTAGAGGATCACGAACTCGATACACGTGGCCTTGCCTGCCTTTATCACGCCGAGCGCGTTCTTCTCCGGGTCCTTCTGCTCCTCGTCGAAGACTATGCCCATGCCGCCGCGCTTTGCGGGCTTGCGTATGAAATCGAAGATGTCGAGGGCCACGGTTTTGTTGTACTCCGGGCTTCCGGGTTTCAGGCCGTCTGATACCGCCATCATCTTGAATGACTCCACCTTGGCCACGACCCGCTCGAAGTACCACTCGGCCTGAGTGTCCGCAGCGCAGTCGGTGAAGAGCCAGGGTATGCGCATGTCGCCTCTCTGCGAGAGGAAACAGGCGAACGGAGAGTCGAACTCGAAGCTGTCGTCGACAAACACGCTCTTTGCCGCGCGCTCATGGTCCGCATCCTGCTCGCGCTCAGCGGCATCGATGGCTGCTGCATAGATGTCTACGGGAGTGATATCGGAAGAGGGGGAATAGCCCAGGTTCTCCGCCATATACCGGCAGATCGCGAACGCGGACTCATCGGCCTTTACCTGTCTGCAGAAATCGCTCAAATGCCCCCCTCTGGGCCCTGCGTGATTTCACTCCCTTATCGCACCTTTTTTGAAAAAGTTGCGCGGATTTTTCGATTTAACCGTATGATTTCTCTAGATTTGGACCAGCTCGTATTCGCGGCTGCCGAGGCCCATTTCAGCCGCCCTGGCCAGTTGTATCCTGCCGTCCACGCCCGGGTGGGCATCCTCGAAGACGTCGCCGCCCGACTTGAGGACAAGGTCGAACGAGGCCTGGTCTATGGCCACCGGATCGGCGGAGACCAGTATCCCTATGTCAGGGACCATGAGCCTCTCGCCCCTGCTCAGACAGTCGCAGTTCGGCGTGATGTGGTTGAGGAAGTTGACGAACGAGAGCCTCTTGTCGGTCGCAGCGCCCATCGCGTACTCGACCATGCGCTCCTGTACCTGCGCTGCCCCCTCGCTCCAGGTGATCGAGAGCGCGCCGGTGGGGCAAGCGACCACGCATTCGCCGCATCCCACGCACAGCTTAAGATTTATGGAGGCCTTCTTGTTTTCCACGGTCGCTGCACCGTGCGCGCACACTTCTGCGCATGCTCCGCACGCTATGCAGTCCGCTTCCTCGTATGCGGGCGTAGCGCATGAGTGCATCTCGAACTTGCCTATGCGCGCGCCGCACCCCATGCCGAGGTTCTTGATCGCGCCGCCGAAGCCTGTGAGCTGGTGCCCCTTGAAATGGGAGAGCACGACGATCGAGTCCGCCTCGCAGATTCCGCTTGCTATCTTGACCTTGGAGAAGTGGACGCCGTTCACCTTGATGTCTTGATAATCGGTCCCCCGCAGGCCGTCCGCGATTATCACCGGCGCGCCCATGGACTCGATGGTGAATCCGTGGTCGGCCGCGACCCCGAGGTGGCCGATCGCGTTGTTGCGCGGGCCGTGGTAGATCGTGCAGGTGTCCGTGAGAAAGGGTCTGGCCTTCCTCTTTTTGATCATCTCGAGCACCGGCTTCACTAACTCGGGCCGGATGTAGCCGTCGTTGCCCTCTTCGCCGAAGTGCATCTTGACCGCGCACCGGTCGTCCTCGTGCACGCAATCGAGTGCGCGGCTGGCAGCGAGGAACTTCGTGAGCTCCTTCCTCCTCGCCCACGGCAGCATGTAGACCTTGGATTTTTTGTTGGCTACGCCCATTGCGGGAACAGTTTCTTGAGCACCGGCAGCGTCACCTTGCCGCCCTTTGTCTGAAGCCCCTTCGCGAGCACGTGGTCGGATGCCAGCGCCTTCTCCACGCCCTTGTTCGCGAGATTGAGAACATACGGGAGCGTGGCCGTGGTCAGCGCCTCTGTGGAGGTGTGCGGCGTGAGCGCCGGCATGTTCGGCACCGCGTAGTGGATCACGCCGTGCTTGAGGTAGGTGGGATCGTCGTGGCTCGTCGCGCGGACGGTCTCGATGCATCCGCCCTGGTCGATCGCGACGTCGACGATCGCGGAGCCGGGCTGCATGGTCGCCACCATCTGCTCGGTCACCAGGTGCGGCGCTCGGTCGCCGGCGATGAGCACTGCGCCGACGAGGAGGTCTGCCTTAGCTGTCCATTCCGCTATCGAGTCTGGGTTGGATTTCACCGCCTTCATCTTTCCGTTGTACTGTTTCTCGATCTCGTGGAGCTTCTGGTCGCTGATGTCCAGCACCACGGTCTCGGCCCTGAGCCCGAAGGCCACGTCGGCCGCGTTGTGGCCCACGATTCCGCCGCCGACCACGACCACCGTGCCGCGCCTGGTGCCTGTCACGCCGCCGAGCAGCAGTCCTTTGCCGCCGTGGTTGCGGTGCAGGAGGTATGTCCCGATCTGCGTGGCGATTCGGCCCGCGACCTCGCTCATCGGGGAGAGCAGCGGGAGTTTACGGTCGTCGGTCTCGACCGTCTCATAGCCGATGGATAGGGTCTTGTACTCGCACAGCGCGTCCACGAGCTTGGGCACGCTGGCCAGGTGCAGGTATGTGAAGATGTTGAGGTCGGAGCGGAAATACTTGTATTCGGTCTCGAGCGGCTCCTTGACCTTGACGATCATCTCCGCGTTCTTCCAGATCGTCTCAGCGTTGTTTTCGATCTTTGCGCCGGCCTTGACGTACTGCTCGTCCGAGATTCCGGAAAGGATGCCTGCGTTGCGCTCCACGTAGACTGTGTGGCCTGCGGCGGCGAGCTCCTTCACGCCCTTGGCGGTGACTGCTACGCGGGACTCCTTGGTCTTTATTTCCTTCGGAACGCCGATGATCATCTTACGCCTCCTGGTTATGGGGTGCTTTTCTCTATCGTCATGGAGCGTCTGCGTCAACCTTTTAAAGCCTACCCATCCGTACAACTTGTTGATTTGTATAGTTATTGAGCTGACGCATCAGGACATGCTCTCTGATGCAGGGCGCATAGGCATATGCACCCATGTCCTGCAATAAATACGCAACATGTTTGGGCCGGGGCCGATAAGGCAGGGCAGAGAAGCGAAGCGGCTGAAAGGGTGGATATGAGAGAAAAAATCATAGTCACGGCGGCGGCATGTGCGCTGATCGCCTCATGCTCAGGGTCGAAGTCAGCCCCGAGCCCGGACGTCTCGGGATGGCCGGTCACGCCCTTTACGATAACGAGCGAGTCGCAGCTGATCGGCGGGCCCAACGCGCAGGGCAGGGTGGGCGACGTGCTGCTCGCCAACGACAAGATCCGAGTGATCATCCAGAAGCCTGCGAAGAACTCCGGCGTGAACTCGTTCGGCGGCAACATCATCGACGCGGACCTCGCGAGGTCCGGCGCCGGCCAGGACAACTTCGGCTCTATCTTCCCGTTGGTCAACATAGAGTGGACCGTCAACTACACGAACTACGAGGCGGTCTCAGAGGGAGAGGACAGCTCCGCGCAGGTCCTTCGCGCCTACGGCACCGTCGACGCCTACGACTACCTTGACCTCGACTTCATAGGCGAGGTGGCGCAGGGGGTGGCGGGGCAGGCGATCACCTTCGCCAACCGCTTCGACGACCGCCGCAGCCCGTTCGAGATCTACGACGACCTCAAGGGCTTGAGCTTCGACGTGGTCACCGACTACACGTTGGCGCCGGGAAAAAATTATCTCAAGATCGAGACGACCTTCAAAAACGCGGGCGAAGAGGACGTGAAGATGCCGGTGGGCCAGATCATGAACGGCTCAGGGCAGGTCTCCATGCTGATCCCGGGGATCGGTTTCACGCCCGACCTCATGACGCAGGTCGGCGGCAGCAGCCCGGCGGTGGTCTACGCCGGTTTCGACGGCGTGGACGTCTCGTACGGATACTTCTTCAAAGCCGCGCAGTTCATCGATCCCGAGAGCGACGAGCCCTTCAGGACCACGACGATTTCCTATTCCGATGTCACCGGCATCCTTCTCGGCGAGGAGTTCTTGAAGGTCGCTCCGCTCGGGCAGGGCGGCACGCCCGAGATAAATTTCACGATACCCGCCGGCGAGACGAGGACCGTGACCGGTTATTTCGTCGTGGGGAGCGGATCCGCGGGCTCTGTGCTCGACGCAGGTCTTGAGGCGATCGGCGCATCGGTCAGGCCGTTCTCGGCCAAGGTCGTGGACGAGGCCGGGGCCCCGGTGGCCGGGGCGACCGTCGCGGTGATGGCGGGTTCCGCGACGCTCATCACCTATCGCACGGATTCGTTCGGCAAGTGCCAGGGCATGCTCCCCACCGGAGGGGACATGGAGTCGCGGCGCTTTGGAGACGGAAAGTACAAGGCCGTGGTCGAAAAGCCGGGATACCACGCCAACGGCACGGTGGATGCCGGCAGCTGCGCTCCGGCGGAGATCGATCTCGCGGCGCAGCCTGCGGCATCGGTCACATGCACGCTCGGCCAGGCGGGCGCCGTATCCCTCGCGGGCGCCGTGACCGACGCGGATACCGGCGCCGCGATCCCGGCGAGGCTCACGATCGCGGGCGAGGACCCGAGCCCCAACAAGGTGGGCGGCGCAGGAAGGTTCCGCTCCACCATCCACTGGGAGCAGCCGTTCGGGGCGGTGGACGTGAAATACATCACAGCGAAGGGCACGTTCGATCTCACGGGCTCCTCCAGCTTCGGCATCGAGCCCGGCACCTATCTGTTCGTCGTCAGCCGAGGCCCCGAGTACACGGCGCACGAGCAGGTGGCGGAGGTGACGGCCGGAGGCACGCTCTCGCTCGAAGGGATCTCTCTAAAGAGGGTGAGCCCAACACCCGGTTTCATAAGCGCCGACTTCCACGTGCACTCGAACGTGAGCCCGGACTCCATGCTCCTGCAGAAGCTGAGGGCCTTGTCGGCCGCGGCGGAGGGGCTGGATGTCCTGCATTCCTCGGACCACGACTTTGTCACCGACTACGCTCCGTTCATCGCCGAGCTCGTCTCGGAGGGGTACATAGGCGCCGGCGGTATGGCGACCGCTGCGGGCGACGAGATCACGCCCAACCACTACGGGCACATGAACGCCTTCCCGCTGACAGCCGATCCGGCTGACCACGAGGGAGGAGCGCTCGACTGGAGCGCATCTCCCATGGACGTGGTCGGGCCCGACCCGGACCTGTGTCTCGGGCTCGACGATCTCATATCCGCTCTGCGCGAGGATCCGGGCGAAGAGGTCATCCAGATAAATCACATCATGGACAACCCGACCGGGATTCCCCTGGCGGCCGGCTGGGTCACCACGCCGTTCTACATGAAGGACTTCGGAGTCGCGCCCCTCTCGAGCTACGCGGACCCTGTGGAGAGGCGCATGCAGCCGCGCAGCGAGGGCGTATTGTTCCCGCTCGCATACGGCACGTCGGATCTGGTGACGCTCGATTTCGATGCCCTGGAGCTGATGGTCGGCATGCACCTGCATGACACCGGCATGCTCTACCGCTCCGCGCTCCCGACCTGGTTCAACCTCCTCAACCTGGGGCTCATCGTCACCGCCACCTCAGACTCCGACAGCCACACAGCGATCGCAAACCCGATGGGGCTCCCGCGCAACTTCATAGCCAGCTCGGTCGATCCCGCGGACGGGATCGGCGCGAGCCACGACGCGATCGACATCGAGGAGTATGCGAAGGCCATACGCGACGGCGGGGTGGTCGTCTCCGCAGGCCCGTTCATCTCCGTGAAGGCGCAGGGGGAGTCGGGCGAAGCCTCCGTAGGCGGCACGGTGACGGGTGGAAACGCACACTTCGAAGTGCGGGTCACAGCTCCCTCGTGGGCGTGGTTCGACACCGTGGAGGTCTACGCCAACACCGAGCCCATACCAGTGGACGACGACACCGACATGCCGATGCAGGGCACAGCTTCGGATCCGGCGATCTTCTACAGACCGTACCACGTGCCGCGCTACACCTATCAGCCTGCGAAGTCGTTTGCGCTCTCGGGGGGCACCCTCGCCGACTGGAAGAAAGAGGGCGGCGCGATAACCGCTGTCGCATCCTTCGACCTCGCGGTCACCGAGGACACCTGGGTCGTGATCGTGGCGAGGGGCACGCCCGGCACCGAAGGCTATCGCTCCCTCTTTCCGATCGTCACGGACGTGCTGATCGACCGAGCGAAGAAGCCGGCTGCCTTCGACCCTGCGGACCTGGCCTCTTTCCACTCCGACGATCTCGTCGGTGCGCCCGCCTGGGCCATCGCCAATCCGCTCTTCATAGACGCGGACGGCGACGGCTTCACGGCGAAGTACGTGAGGGAAGGCATATCCCCGATCGTGCAGAGATAGCCCTACCTGCAACTCGCGTGCCTCCACAACATGGAGATGAACATCCCTCCGATCCCGGTGAGGCCGTAATAACCCTCATAATCATAGCAGACTTCATGCTGGACGGTCTCAGCTCTCTGCTTTGCCTGTGTCTGGGGCTTTGTCGCCATCACATCTTCGCAGACCTTCATCCTCGACATGGTTGCGCCGTAGCCGGTGTCGCCGCTGTATTCCATGTGGCATATTCGTGTCTCTGACATCTCTTCCTCCCTTTGATCTGGCTGATGTTTGCCTTCAGTACACCCTGTCTCCGTATCCGTTCATGGTGGTGAACGGATCATCCTTGTATGCAGGCCTGACTGTGGGCGTTGTTTCCTTGGCGCCCACAGCGACCGTGCCGCAGCTGCCGAACAGCATGAGAATCAGCCCCAAAATCGTGAAGGTCTGCGTCTTTCTCTCGCCGACCCTGAAGATCGAGCAGGAAGCGGCCTGTGAATAGGTCGGGACCGCGTTCACCTCGGCAATGCCGAGATAGCCGCTCTGAGGTGCGATCGCCCTTGATGTTGCCTCGTCTTCCGCCTCGTCCTCCGACGAGAACAGATCGACCAGGAACCTCACGGTTGCGTCGTACCTCTTCTGCTGCAGCGCCGATACTTCACATAGATTACTCATTTCCTCTTCTCCTTTCCGCGGATCATGTCCGCAAGTTGTTTAAGATCGTCCGTTTCAAACTGCGATAAGCGCAAAAACGAGCGTCGCCGCTGCCTCGTGGCAGCGGGAAAATTCACTAGAGATTTATTGATTCAGAATGCTGTTTTGATGCGGGTCACTTCTTGAAAGCGGGGTTTTTAAATGCGTGATGCGCGTGATGCGGTCGCCAGTTTTTCGGACACACGCGCTTCGACGCGATAATAAATCGCGCAAAGGAGAACTCCATATGTGTGCCCGTGTAATTCATTGAAAAGGCACCCTAGGGGAAAGATGGCGCCCGTGCAAGAAAAAAATCGCCGCACGACTCATTCGTTGAGCTTTTCCCGGGAATCTGCTAATTTTTGGAAGATATTTTTATGGGGGAGGGGATTTGAAAAGAACGGCGATTGCTCTCGTTCTGACCCTTGTCGCAGCTGTGTTTGCGGCCGACGCCCATGCCGCCGTATTCGACCCGGGCGCCGGCTGGCGCTCGCTGGATTCCCCGCACTTCAAGATCCATTACCCGGAGCGCATCCGCACGGTCGCCGAGAAGGCGGCCGTCATCCTGGAGGACTACTACCCGAAGGCCGTGGAGCTCTGGGGCTGGAAACCGTCCGGAAACACGCAGGTCGTGCTCAACGACAACAGCGACGAGTCCAATGGCATGGCGAGCGTGCTCCCCTACGACTGGATGCTGATCTACGTGGCCCCTCCTTCGCCCGGTTCTTCTCTTGCGAATTACGACGACTGGCTCAGGATGCTCCTGATCCACGAGTTTGCGCACATCGTCCAGATAGACGCGGTCGGCGGTTTTTGGAGGCCGTTCCGGTTCATCTTCGGCAAGACGGCCGCCCCGTCGGGCATGAACCCGGTCTGGTTCCGCGAGGGTGTGGCGCAGTTTTCCGAAACCTACTTCACCGAGGGCGGCCGAGGCCGCGGCTCTTACAGCGAGATGATCGTGCGCATGGACGTGCTGGATGACGAATTTCTCACGATCGACGAGGCCGACGGCCTGGGATGGCGCTGGCCCGGTTACAAGAGCGCGTACGTCTATGGAATAAAGTTCACGCAGTGGCTCGTGGACCGCTACGGGCTCGACCGGTACCTGGAGTTCGACCGAATGGTCAGATCTAGCCCACTGCTCGGGATGCTCAACCACAAGACCCGAAACGTCTACGGAAAGACCTTCTACGAGCTCTGGAACGAATGGAAACAGGATCTCTCCGATGAGTACGCCAAGGAGAAGGTCGAGCTGGAGGAGGTGGGGATCAGCGAGCCGGATGAGGTGATACTCCCGATCAGGCGCGACGAGGAGTTCAAGATCCCCACGCTCTCGCCCGACGGTTCGAAGTTGGTCTACCAGGTCCTCTCTCCGCACGGCAGGCCCGAGATAATGCTCCTGGATATGGCCACCGGCGAGAAGACCCGCCTGCACAAGGGGCACGAGGCTACCCAGTTTTCATGGAGCCCCGACGGGACGAAACTCGCCTATTCGGACATGGGCAGATACAAACACTACAACAGATTTTTCGATCTGTGGGTGTACGATTTCTCGATAGAGAAACAGAATAAGAGGCTCACGAAGCTCACCTCCGGGGCCAGGGCGCGCGACCCGGAGTTCGATCGCACGGGCGATTCGATAATATTCGTGGCCGGCGACGCCGGGACGGACAAGCTCAAGAAGATAGACGTCGAGACCAAGGAGATAGTGGAGCTCACGCCGGCGGTCGAACCTTATACCCAGTTCGCCAATCCCAGGGTCTCGCCGGACGGCGGCTCGATAGCGCTCTCGGTCTGGCAGCCGGGCGCAGGATGGCGGGTTTGGCAATACACCGTTGACGGCCGGCCCATCCGCCGGATGACGGACGGCAAGGGGCTCGTCATCGAGAGCAGGCCGGTCTGGTCGCAGGACGGCGGTTCGATCGTCTTCTCCTCCGACGAGGGGGGGATCGCCAACCTGTATCGCGCGAGCCTCGGCGGAAAGAAGGTCGAGCGAATCACCAACGTGATATCGGGCGTGTACGAGCCTACCGTCACCACGGGCGGCACGGTCTATGCCCAGTATTACACCTCCAAGGGTTTTGTGATCGGGAGGTTCAACGAACTCTTCAGGTCGTATCCTCCGATCGAGAAACGCAAAAGCCGGACGTCGGAGTACTGGGACCGCGAGGGCAAGGGCCTCGATCGCGGGGTGAAGGTGAGCACCACGTTCACGACCAGGGGAAAAGTTAGCGATGAGACCACGACTACGGTGAGCGCCGGCCCTGAAGAGGGGGGCGAGGGTCAGTATCCCATAGAGGAGCTCAAGCTGATGGACCGCAACTACGTCGCCTGGGGAGCGCCCCTCCTCCTGCCCAGGTTCATACTCCCGGCGGCCGCATATGCGGATGATACGCTTTTCGCCAGCGTGATGACCGGCGGCTCCGACCCGCTCAGGTGGCAGAACTGGCTCGCGGGCATGACCTATATGCTGGACGCCAATCACATCGGATATTTCGGCCGCTACTGGTACAACAGGTACAAGGTCATAGGAGGCGTTGGGGTAAGGGACTACGCCGTCGACTTCGGCAGCATAACGTTCGATTATGACAACGATCCCGCAACCGCTGCGGACCAGAGGACCGTGCACTATTTCGAGCACCGCCGCGGTGCGAACGCGTTCCTTATGCTGCCTTATAACGAGCACCTCTTTTCGCTCTCGTATTTCTACGAGGATCACATGCCGAAGACGAGGCTCACTCAGCCGGAGCAGGACGCGCTGAACCTGGGCATCTTCGCCGGCATGAACTTCGAATACAAGTACAACGACTGGGAGGAGTTCCCGGCCTCCATCAGCAAAGAGAACGGCCGCACGATAAGGCTCACCACCAACATCACGAACAAGTTTTTCGGGAGTGCGGACCGCAACGAGCAGGTGATCTTCTCCGGCGATTGGCGCGAGTACGTGAGGCTGGGGAGGCATCAGGTGCTCGCGCTGCGCGCTTCGGGCGGAATGACGTGGGGCGATCAGCTCGTGCAGGGAACCTTCGGATTGGGCGGCGCCGTGGGCGAGGGACCCCTTTCGTCGGGGGGCTCTTACACGTACTTCCCGCTGCGCGGCCTTCCCATCTCCGCCCTCTCCAGGACCAGGGCCATGCTCTTCTCCGCGGAATACCGCTTCCCGATATTGGAGCCGCTCAGGGGCATAGGCACTGCGCCGGTCTTCCTCAAACATTTGAGCGGCGCCATATTCGTGGACTACGGCAACGCGTGGAACGCGCACGAGGGGGGATGCGACAGCTTCAAGACCTTCTTCGACCAGTTCCTCATGGGCGTGGGCGCGGAGCTGCGCGGCGATTTCATCATCGGCCACGGGCTTCCGATACACGGCAGGCTGGGCTACGGCATAATAGTGGTGAACCGGGACCGCATAAGCCGCCTCACCGATCCGCTGCTGGGCACGAGCATAGATTACGGCACGCTCCTGCTCGTCCTGGGCTATGCATTTTAAGGCTATGATGAAAACTCTTTCAATGAGGATCTCTTTCGCGATCGTCATCTGCGTGGTCGCGTGCGCCCAGGGCGGGGCAAAGGCCGCCCAGGCGCCCGGCCCGCAGTCCGGGAAGGCCGCACCCATTGCATCGGCGGCCGACCTCGACGGCGTGATATCCGGAATCCGCGACCTTGAAAAGCGCGCATCTTCGTATACGCCCGCAGAGTGGGACTTCGTGCTCGGCTACGCCCACTTTGCTGCGGGGAGATACGAGGAGGCCGAGAGGCGCTTCGCCGCGGCCTCGGGCCGCATCCAGGAGCTCTCCGATTACATCCTCTATCATCGCGCCGCGTGCGCCGTGAGGCTGGGCAGGTATTCCGATGCCATGGCGTTTCTGGATGAACTCGCGGCGGCATTCCCCGACACGGCGTTGGCGGGGGATGCTCTGGTGGAACGCTCCATGGCCCTCACGGGCATGAAGCGCTATGGAGAGGCGGAGGCAGGTCTGAGGAGGGCGCTCGGGGACGCCCGGGACTCCGAGGCCGCTCGCATCGAGAGGCTCATCGCGGGAAACTACGTGGCGATGGGCGACTCCGAGAAGGCGGTCGACTTCGTGAAGCGCCTGGCGATATCGGCCGGTTCCGAGCAGGATCTGGCGGTCCTCTCAGAGCTCATGTCGGATGTGAAAAAGCGCTTCGGCGTGGACGTGGGGAAGTGGCTCGCCGCGCCGTCGAGGCAGATGGCGCTGGTCCGTTCGTTCATAGGGCAGTCTCAGTGGCGGGATGCGGGCGTGCGCCTCGAGAATATGCTCCGCGGTTCGGGTTTGGATTCCGACGAGCGCATTGAGGCCAAGTGGCAGCTCGCCAAGTGCTATCGCTGGACCCACCGCTACGACGAAGCGATAGCGCTCATAGACGAGCTGACCAAAAACCCGTCGGGCGGCCCGGGCGTAAACGGGATCGAGTCCACGCTCGCGATGATCTACGCCAAAAAGAATGAGTTCGAAAAGGCGAGGGCGATTCGCCGGCGGATGCTGGAGAGGTTTCCCGCCGGCTCGCGCGCGGCCGCGGAGATCGCGTTCAAGATAGCTTTTTTGTATTTCGACGAGGGCCGATACGACGAGGCAATAAAGCGCTGGGAGACGGTGGCCGCGATGCGCGGCGCCGGCTCCACCGCGTCGCTCGCGCGATGGTACATCGCGTGGAGCCACATGATGAAGGGCGCGAGCTCCGCGGCGCTCGCTGTCTTCGACGATATGCTCAAGTCCCGCGGCGCCGGCATCGACGACAGGATCGGATACTGGAAGGGCCGCCTGCTCCAGTCGATGGGCAGGGAATCGGAATCGCGCGAGGCGTTCAAGGAAGTGATCAAGAGACATCCCAAGGGTTACTATGCCGAGCTGGCGCGCCGGAGGCTGGCCGAGAGGAGCGTCGGCGAACGGGACATCGTCAGGGCAGAGGGGAGCTGGCCTTCGGCTGCGGACTGGAAGCCGGGCCAGGTTTCGAGCGACGGATGTCCGCATATGGCAAGGGCGCTTGTCTTCGACCGACTGGGCCTGCACGATGCGGTCGGCCGCGAGCTGCGCGCCATAGACTTGAAGAGACATCCGCACCTCGCGTTGCCCGCGATGTGGCTTGCGCGGCGCAACTTTGCCCATGATTTCTCCTACAGGATGGTGAACAACGGCGCGTACAAGGAGACCCTGAGCCGTCCGCCCGGCGGCGATCCGTTCGCCCGCTTCGTTTGGGAGCAGTCCTATCCCAGCGCGTATGAGCCGGTCGTGGAACGCTACGCCCGGGTCTCGGGCGTGGATCCCCTGCTCGTCTGGTCCGTGATGAAGAACGAGTCCACCTTCAAGCCGCAGGTCGTCTCGCCGGCGGGCGCCGTGGGACTCATGCAGCTCATGCCGACGACCGCGCAACGGCTCGCCGGCGATGCGGGCGTGGACGGCCATTCGCGCCTCGACCTCTACGACCCCGCGACGAATATCGCGTACGGCGTCACGTACCTGGGGAAGCTCTCCAACATGTTCGACGGCAACGCCGTGGCCATGATCGCATCGTACAACGCGGGCGAGGAGGCGGTGGGCCGCTGGCGCGCCAACAGCAGGGCCAAGGACATCGAGGGATGGATAGAGGAGATCCCCTACGCCGAGACGAACCTCTACGTGAAGAAGGTCCTCACCTCATACTGGAATTATCAGAGGCTCTACGGCGATCAGCCGATCGCCAACATCGGCCCCAGGCAATAAGGGACAGCCCGCAAAGAATTCAATTCATCGTTTCAATGTATCAACCCCGCCTTTTTCTTTTTCTGAGGCAGCGGGGCCATGAGCTTTCTTATCGCCTGGAAGAGCGACACGATCGCCTTGTCATGCGTTCCGACTTGCCTCTCGAGCTCGGCGAGCTTGTCGGCCAGCTCTTTGTGGGACGCCAGGAACTGTCGCAATCGTATGAATGCCCGCACTACATAGATGCTGGCTGCGACCGCGCGCTCAGACCGCAAAACATTGGCTGCCATGACAGCGCCGTGCTCGGTGAAGGCGTAGGGGAGATATTTGATATTTGTGCCTCTCTTCAAGGTCACAGATTGTGACCTTGAACGCATAGCCTCTTCAATATTGAGTTGAAACATAAAATCTGCTGGAAAACGCTCACTGTTCCTTTTTACTGCCTGATTGAGAGCCTTTGTAGTGACTCCATAAAGTTCCGCGAGATCTGAATCCAGGATGATCTGTTGGTTGCGTAAAAGCAAAATCTTGTTTTCGATCGTTTTGGTTGGGATCAATTCGTTGTGCTGCGACATATTTTCCTCCTGAAATCAATTAGTTGTACGTTTGAGATCGCAATTTGCGACCTCAAAGGCGCAATCTCTTGTTTATTAACTGGTATAGCAATTCTCATGCCTGCGTGGATGGACGGGAAAACAACGAGTTAGAGAAATCGGGTGCAGCGAAACGCTGCACATCTGCAGCGATTCTGTGCACTCGCTCCGAGTACTGATATAGGGGACAGTCCGCGGCAGTCGCTGCGCCTCCAGGCTCCGCTCCTAATATTTCCCGCATTTCGGCAACTTATTGAATACAGACGAGAAAAGGGGACATGTACGCGTTACGTGTCCCCTTTTCTCACTCTTCGCTTGCGGTCCAGTCTTGACCATGAACGCAGCCTTTCGGGCGTTTATATTTGTGGTATAAAAGTCTTTGTATTTATCCATAAGTATATATAATATTATACTTATGGAAAAAGATGATTCGTACAGCAAGGCCATTGAGGTCTTTAAGTCATCAGGTGGCGTGATGAGGATATCCGAAGGCATAAAGCGAGGTATCAACCCCAAGACCATCTATGTGCTGCTCGAGCGGGGCGTCATTGAAAGGATCGGCAAGGGGCTCTATAGGCTGGTCGATATGCCCGACCTTTCAAATCCCGATCTCGTTATCGTTGCCAAGAAAATTCCGGACGGCGTCGTGTGCCTCCTCTCCGCGCTTCAGCACCATGGCATGACGACGCATATTCCCAAGGTCGTGGACGTGGCCCTGCCAGAGCGACACCATGCGCCGAAGATAAAGCATCCGCCGGTGAAGATAGTCAGATTTTCCGAGGAATCCTTTAAAACGGGCGTCGATGAGGTTGCGATCGACGGCGTCATCGTAAAGATATTCAACCCAGCAAAAACAATTGCTGACTGCTTCAAGTTCAGGAATCGCATCGGCATCGATATCGCGGTCGAAGCCCTGCGGTCAGGGTACAAGCAGAAGAAGGCGACACCCGCCGATATCCTGAAGTATGCCAGGATATGCAGGGTAGAGAAGATAATCAGGCCGTATCTTGAGGCGCTCTTGTGAAGAACGATATCAAAAATGTAGCGCACTCGGTTCACCGACGATTGCTCAATGAATCCCGCAAGCGGAACCAGCCGTTCAACGCAATCCTGCAGCTCTATGCCATCGAGCGCTTCCTGTATCGTATCGGCAAATCGGAGTACTCCAAAAAAATCCTCCTCAAGGGCGCGCTCCTGTTGCAGGTCTGGAAGATGCCTATAGTAAGGCCGACGATGGATATAGATGTGCTTGGAAGACTCGAATCGTCGGAGAATGCATTGGCCCGTGTCATCAAGGACTGCATGGAAGTGACGGTAGACGATGACGGGCTCGTATTTCATACCGGTACCATAACGACCGAGACCATAACGGAGGATGCCGATTATCAAGGCGTCCGCATCAGGTTCAAGGCTTCCTTGGGCAATGCCGATATCACATTGCAGGTCGATGTGGGAATAGGAGACGATGTAGTCCCCGAGCCGCTCTGGATCGATTATCCCGTTCTGCTGGACAATGAGAAGCCGCACCTGCTCGCATACACACCTGAAAGCGCGATTGCCGAGAAGTACCAGGCAATGGTGGAACTCGATATGGCCAACAGCCGCATGAAGGATTTCTATGACATCTGGCTCTTATCCGGCAATCTCAACTTCGATGGAAAGCAGCTGGCTGAGGCCATCAAAGTTACGTTTGGAAGACGAAAGACGGCGCTGCCCGCGGATCTCCCCACAGCTTTAAGCGATCGGTTTGTCGAAGATGAGATGAAACAGACGCAATGGAAGGCCTTTCTCCGAAAGAGCGGATTGGAGCAAATTGACTTAAGGGAAACCGTCAAGAGGTTGCACGATTTCCTGATGGCGCCGACAGCGGGATTATTGAACGAAGGGAACTTCGAGTTGCGCTGGAAGGCCGGCGAGGGATGGAGATAGACCTCGGCAAAGGGCGCTGGTGGCTGGTTACATTTCTCTGCTAAGAATATTTCAGCATGTCAGGAACGCGTTGAACACGCCAGCGCATGCACGTCATTAGCGCATGCACGTCATTAGCGCATGCACGTCATTCCCGCGAAAGCGGGAATCCAGTGGTTTTCAGCTCGACGAAACCCGCCTGCCACGAATCTTTCCCGCATTTCCGCAAGTCATTGAATACCTTAGCCTTTCCCAAATATCCCACCCAATCCAGCATCGTGTCAATTGCGGTCCCAGTCCCGACCCTGAACGTCGGGTTACGAGGATTTGTTATAAAAAAAGTTATAAAAATCCGTGCCAGAGCCTGGGTTGGGGATCTGTTTGGGAGGGAGGGACAAGGCCCCTTGACCAAGATATAATTTCTGCAATGATGTCTATGCACTGCTATCAATTTGTAAAAAAATCGGAGTTCAAAGTGAATAATGAAAATGAAGAGAAATTAATCATTCAATCAGAAAACCCCATCGAGCAAATATGGGTACACCTCTCATTGTGGCAAAGTCGTGTTGTTGCTCGCCGGATGATTAAACGGCGTGCTGAAAGAATATCTGTAACTCTTTCAACGGAAGTTCTTAATGCTAAGGCAACTGGTGCTGCGTATTGTATCCGCAACGCATTCAATTACTGGGATACAGGCGTGCTTGATTGGAGTCAACGCCTTCTGAATTCTTATTATGGTTTATTTTGGTTCATTGGAGCGCTTCTCATCGCTGATCCTAAAACTCCATACGATCTGGAACGGTTGGAAGCAACAACTGCGCAGGGACATGGTCTGGGAAACGTAATTGATGAAGACATAGATTTCCCAGACAGTTTCAAACTCTTCGTGAAGGGGGACGGATTTTTTGTCCACTGGCTTCGATATGAAGGTATCGAACCGGAGAACTATACGGTAAAGTCTCACTTGTTATACAAGAGCTTCTCTTCAGAGCAACAGGCACGTCTTTTTAGCATGGGAGATATTCTTGCGAGAATACCTGAAATCTCCTCCATATATGTAACAGCATATGGAAAGCCACCTCTGTCTGTTCATGTCTTCTATAGTGATCGATCTTTCTACGAGAAAACTGAACGTAACTCAGAACTCATCTCACGTGGAACACCGATGTCCAGTTTACCACGTCCTGGTTTTGGAGATGTGTGGCTTGGTTTTAAATCTGTTACCAATCTTGAAGAAGAATTTATTCGTGATGTCCTTAAGCTACCCTTGAAAGACATTCAGCTGTATAATGCCTCAAACGATAGCAACTATTGGATTGGAAAAATATACGTTCCATCTGAATCGCATTGGGGGAGTGAGCTTGGTGTGTATCATTCTGCAAATTGCCCCACGTCGTGGATAAAGCCTCTTTTGGGGACAAAGTTTCAACCACTGACACTGTTATTTGCTTGTTTATATGGAGCGAGCATTCTCGTAAGATATCGTCCACGACTATGGCGAGAAATTCGAGAAGGAGAACTTGATGCAAGCTACGCAGTGTTACGTGCCATGGAAGGTGCTGCACGGCGAATCGTACCTCAATTAATTATGGATCGTCTTTTCGACGGAAAGGCACATGTTGCTCAACCAGGTAGCTTATTTTCTCTTGTTTAAACAGGAGGAATAATGAAATTCAAGGAAATCATTAAACGCCTTACGGGAATAAGCACCCCAGTATTTGGAGTTTCGTGGAATCCCACATCTACAGAACGAGACATCGCTAAAGATGTTGTCACGTATTTAGAGGATAGACGTGTACTATATGTCCCATCAGAAATGGAACAGCCACATCATTGTGTTATGTCGATATTGGAGATCAGAAAATATTTGACTGATGCGATATCAAAACTGGAGCAGGACAGTGAACTTGCAAAATCACTACGTGCTTTGAGAGCAGCTTGTCGTAAATTCCTAGAGCTGACCGATTCTAGAAATGGAGATATTGTTAGATACGGCGCACATTCAGGTCATTGGGCTAGTTGGCAATTCAATGGTGCGCTTGGTGAACTGAGAGGCGTATTTGGCATACATATCGCAAAAATTGCAGCTGCTTATGGACTCAATGTTGAAAATGATTTGTCGTTGATTCTTCCAAGGGAAGATGTTGAATAAATTGAATCCTTTCAAATTGTATCTGAGAATATGGATGGCATCATGGAT
Source organism: bacterium (assembly GCA_041648665.1). Taxonomy (NCBI): domain Bacteria; species bacterium. Next base: position 36,191 of record JBAZOP010000019.1, read on the forward strand.
TATATACATGTAGTCACCGCATTTATAGTTGTTGTGTTCAGTACTGTTCTTCAAATTGTCTCTAAACTTATAGACATCATTACGCACCATGTGCCTGAACTGGCTGGGGTATCTACACTTATCACAGCTATAGTGACCTGGTGTATGGTGCGGGAAATCAAGAAACAACGGCTAAGCTCGCAAAGACCAGATATCATAATTCGTGAGAGCAATTACAAAATTGCCTTGGTCAATTCTAGTTCTGGAGGTTCACGGCTTCACTTTGAGGATGGTGATGTAGGACTCGAAATCGCCAATATCGGGAATGGTCATGCTAAACACATAGAAATAAGATGGAATTATGATTTGTGCGAACTTCTTCGGTTTCTTAAAAAAGCTGATACAGACAAATTATACACATTTGAATTTGAACACAATTCAATAATGCTGACAATTAAATCATGCGATCCCTTCAATACCATACATGCTCATGGTCACGTTCTTACTTCTCAAGCGAAAGCTCATTTCCGTACAATGTTACGAAATGTTGACTCTGCCCATCAGCTAATTCAAATTCCCAATGCTTATTTGGAACTATATTTGGTAATGGTAAGTCTGTACACATTGAATAATCCGAATCACAATACTATTTTTAGTACGATTGATCAGTTTCCTAAGTTATCCGTCAATATAAAATATTTCGATATTGAGAATAATACCTATAATACGAATTATCAAATTCAATTCAATCCCAGTGCCTTCTCAAAGCCTAACATAAGTAGTGAACAAAATATTTATGAAATAAGTTGGGGAGAGATAAGAACAGAAGAAGTTAAGTAAGAATCTGCAAGGAAACTGTACAATTGAGATTTGTGTGAGTTGCAATTTCAGGCACAACACATAACTCATAAAACATCACAATATGTGCAGTCACATACAAAGCCAAAGGGAAGAAAGGGCAGTTCTAGATTGCAAAGATAGCAGGCAAATACAAATGCATTGGCTTCCCCTTTCTAACTCAAATTGCGGGAGGCAAGGACGGTTTGATGAGGGCTATTGAGGAATATATCTAATGAATAAAGCAAAAGCAGAGAAAAAAAAGGAGAGATTACTAGATTTGGTGATTAATCCTTATGAAGACCCTGGTATTGAATACAAGCCAGCAGGTTCCTTTTCTATTAGAAACAACGGATATTTCACAGCACGCTTAATCAAAGAGATAGTGGGTTTTTCTAATGCTGGTGGTGGTACTATTGTTGTTGGCGTTAAAGAATTCAGTAGCGGTTCAAAACGCGTATTGATTGGGGATGACACCTTATCTGAAGATATCTGGTCGACATATGATATTACCCAAGTTCGCAGGGCAGTTAATTCATTTATAGCAACATCTAATCACGCGGAAGAATTATTTACTATCGATCTCATTCCGTTTGAAGGTAAAAAATATCCTATTTTTTCCATTTTCCCTTTCACTTCAGACCCAATCTTTTGTGTGAAAAACTACCCGAGCGATACCTGCAATGAAGATAAATGTCACATATTAGAATCAGGACGAATTTATTTAAGAACAAACGCCGGTGAAATTGTACGTGTTTCAGATACGGAGCATTGGAAACAATTAATTCATAACTGCATTAATGTTAAAAAGATAGAATTAGCACAAGCGATGAAGAATGTCCTAGATCAGTTTGGGTTGATAATCACAGAAGAAAAAAAACCATCTTTGACTAAAAGCAAACCATATAAACGTCCAAACTGGATTGACAATATAATAAAGAAGACAAAGAAGGATGTGACAAATGGGTGATAATAATATGACACAAAGAGACTATATCAAAGGAATGGGTTATTGGGAGGTGGCGCATTGGCTTAGTGGCGATCATAAGTATAATTGGTCCCAAAAAGAACTTCTGACTGCAAAAGAAAAGGCTGAATGTAGAAATACTGGATGGCCCATTGGGGTTACTCTTCATCGCGAGGATGCGCGTCCTAAATACTATAAGGATTCAATTGCTGCCATAATTACTTCTAATGACAGTTATGATGAATGGAAACTCAAGCGTGATGGCAGCTTCTATTTTATGAGGGTATTCGGTGAAGATATAAAACGTGGGGGCAAGAAGAATAATATTCTATTTTTTGACGTCAGAATATGGCGAATAACCGAAGCACTTCTTCACTGTCAAAGACTATATACGAATCTCGGTGTAGAACCAACTGTTGCGATCAGATTCGATTTAAACCACTATGGTTTAAGCAATAGAGTACTAACAGCATCCAACCCCGATCGAGCTTTCTCTATGAATGAACGTACTTGCCACGAAGATGAACTTGATTCTTCGCTTGAATTCTCCCTGTTGGACTTAACAAATAATATCGAATCATATTCAGTCGATCTATGTAAAGAGCTCTTTATTCTTTTCGATGGATGGGAACCTGCCCCAGGTGTTATTGAAGGAGTTATAGCTGACTTTATGAGATCAAGGATATGAGGTAATTAGTTTTTAAGTAAAATTGGAAATAAGCAAGTTCCGGGGATACGACTCAAAAAACAAAACCCCGCAACAAGCACAGTCACATACGAGGCTAAAGGGAACAAAAGGCAGTTCTGGGTCGGAAAGATAGCTGGTGAATACAAATGCGTGGGACTCCCCTTGTTAACTCAAATTGCGGGAGGCAAGGACGGTTTGATAAGGGCTATTGAGGGTTATGTTTGAGGTTAATATCGCCATGGTCTCCATATCCCAGCTCTACTATATATGGGATGGGGATGTAGAGATTTAAAGATTCTAATGGATGCATTTGCTTACATATTAATAGCTAGAAAAATCGGAAGCACCAACTAGTAATGAAAGAGGTCACAGATGATTTCCCTGTTAATGTGCATTTCGAGTGAATGGTTTCATAATGTGGCGGTAGGTATATCGGCATTATTAGTGCCCATTCTAGGTTTTGCTGGATTTAGACAGTGGCGTAGAGAGCTACATGGAAAAACCAAATTCGATATAGCGCGCATGGCAATCAGATATGTCGATGAATTGCAAATGTCAGTACATGAACTGCGTTCAATGGAGCCTTTTGGACTTACTCATAGTGAGTGGTGTGAAACCGATGAACCGTTTGAAGCAGCAATTCCTGATGCGTATGTACGGATCTACGAAAAACAAATTGATTCCATTAATAAAAATCTCATTAACTTGCTTTCGTTACGTTCTGATATTTGCGCATTATTTAAATTGCCTCAATATCTGCAATGGCTAGAAGAATTAAGAGACCAGGTGTCTGCTCTTGGAAGGGCTGTTAGCCTCTACTTTGGATTATCTCGTTTAATATGTGAAGAATATGGTAGAGAAGAAGCTATAAAAAGCAAAACGGCTTTTGAGCGGGATGAAAAGATTATTTTTGCATCCGATTCTGGTGACGAATATGGAAATAAGTTTAACCAACTGATCGATAATATTATGGATGCATTAAAAAAAGAGACTCAATCTTAGTTTGTCATTATGACCTGATATGCTTATATATAGCTCGCCATTGATCATACCTAAACATATCGATATATTTTTTAATGTCACTATCTGCATAGTCGCATGAAGGATCATCCCAACTGGTTGCCATGAGCTCCTTTAAACCTCTTTGCCCCGCCATGGTTTGGCAATAACCTTGAACAATTCCAGTCAATTTTCCCTTAAGGGGCCCATCCCATGTTTTTGCTATCTCTTCATCAGTAAGGTCTTTTCGATCATCGTAGAATTTATTTGTAGCCATAACGACATCATTCTGTCCCGTATATCTAGTGAAGTGCGTATAATCATCTGAATCCAGACTACATTTTACGACATGACCGCCCATCTCATCTATATATATGCCGACTGGTGAGTTGTAGCCAAACTTTCTTAGAATATTTTTTGGATGGAACAGCATCGGGAAGTTGACATAATATGCCCAAAGCACTGACTCTAATATAAATTGGACTGTACACCAAAAGAACAGCCCTTCTAAAACAGGTTCTGGTTTTGAACAGCCTGAACGCATCGCAGATGATGTTGGATGATAAGCGTGTGATGCTTTTTCTGATAAACCGCACATATGCATATGTAATCTTTTTTTAATGGGCTTTGAAAACCCATCCTTTGGAAGGCAACCATTTAGAAGAGTATTCCAACTTGGCTTCTTTCGATCCTTAAAATATTTCTCTAGAATTGCATAGCTATTATCTCTGTTAATAGCTCTGTATATATAGAGCTGCTGTATATTAAATTCCATGAACAACCTTAACAAAACCCGGACGGATATTTGGAAATTATTTAAACCACAAAGAATCAACTCCCTTAAGATATATCCGCTCTCATAATAGAAGTACCATTGGCGGAACATGTTTGGAAAGGGATTCGGATTAAATAGAGGTGCATCAAATATATCTTGCAGATATACAAATGACATCAATTGCCATCTGAATTTACAATAAAGTTCATTGTCTAATTGACTCTCAACTCCCTCTATGCAACTCAGTGTTTTTTTAGCACTATCCGAAAGGAATGAATCATCGAGATCAAGTGCTTTCAGCAATCCAAATGGTTCAACAAGACGCTCCGGATGATCAAGATAGGTGTATGTAACAGTTGACTTAAATGGTTGTTGGGCTTTCCTGACAAGTTGTTCGTAATGAGTCTTCCATGTGCTCTCAGAAGGGCATGAAGATGATTTGTTTGATTGTTCGGACATATGGCCTCGTATTCTATTTGTGCACTATCGGTTTCAAAATATTTATTTTGCAAATTCTAAGAAATTCCAGGGACACATAATTCACAAAAAATAAAGCCCTGTTCTTCAGCAGGGCTTCTTTGTTGAACTGAATTTCAATTAAGTTGTACTTGGAATATTACGCGCATAACCACCTAACGATTTAACGGCCTGTGCAAAGTCCTTATCATTTGTGATCAAAACAAGTCTGTTTATGATGGAGGTCTCGCCTATTAGTGCATCATGAACATTGGCGTTACTTTTTCGTTTTTCTATTTTGTTTAAGCGTAATAAAATCTGATCATATATTTTCCCGTTCCCACAAGCATCGCCAGCACATGAAATGTCAGCAAGAAGAGTTTGCAAGTTCGCTTGATGATCTGGAAGTACTTTTAATAACTTGAGCAGTTGGCTTCTTTTTTCGCAGTGGGGGAACTGCATGAACTCAGTTTGTTGTATATGTGTCACGAAAATTGGATAATCCAGCGGCAGATCGTCCAGTTTAATTTTACCTTCCACTAGATGATTAAAAATATTGGTATCAAGCAAATAACCATTCATGCTAAGTATCCTTTGCTTATAAAGCCCCACCTCATCAACAAGGCCTCTATACCCCCCTCCCACTTTCACTGCAACCGAATCAAGATGGGCGGGAGAGGGTGGTGTGACCTGCGTCAGGGAGAGGCCCTTTGCATTGTCGCCGCTTCGACGATATCATAACTCGCAATTGGTGAAAGGGGGGCCAGATGAAGATATTTGTTTTGACGGCGTTGGCCTTGATCATATTTCCCGCCGCGGCGCTTGCGGCGGCTGAGGCCCCGGACGTGACGCTGCCCGATCCGGACGGGGGGATGCATAACGTGGCTTCGCTCCTCAAGGGCGGAGGGGTGCTGGTGATGACAGCGCCGACCCTTCCCGAGAAGGGTGTGCAGGAGGGTTGGAGCAAGTGCCTGCCGGATGCGATGCCCAAGGGGGGGATGCTCATCTTCATCGAGGACATGTCTGTGAGCGCCTGGAAGTCGATAGCCGAGAATGACATGCGCAAGGACTGGAAGCCGGGCGTGCCGCCGATGCTCCTTCTCGACGAGAAGGGGGGCGTACGCAATGTCCTGGGCGAGGCTCGCGACGCGACGGGCGTCTTTGTCTACGGGAAGGGCGGGGGGCTCGTCTACACCTACAGGGGAGGGCCGAGCGCAGGCGCCGCTAAGACGATCTGGGGGAAGGTGAAATAGCTGCAAAGGGAGGTCCCCCACCGTCTGCCCCTGCGACGGCAAGAAATTCAAGTGGGTATGGATGAAGAGATAAGATTATTTGAATAATCTATTGAAATGATTAAGATATATCTCAGGAAATATTCCTGTGACTGAGCCCACAGAAAAGAAGGTTTGACCCTCGTTCCAAAATAATGGATAATAATCCATAATAATGGAAAAAGAGACCGACATAAAGTCCGCTGTCTTTTCGACAACACTCCACAAGGTGCTGGACTTCATGCTCCAGCATCCCGACCTCGAGCTCAACGATACCGAGATAGCCGGCAGGCTCTTTGGCGCAGGGAAGTCGGCGGTCAATATGGCCCTGCGCAGGCTCGCCGAGCTCGGCCTGATCGAGAGGACGCCGCGCGGCAGGATGAACTTCAGCAGACTCATCGAAAGCCCTCTGGCCTTTGAGCTCAAGATCTTGAGCAACATGCTCGCGGTCTCGGAACTGACGGAGCGGATAAAGCCATTTTGCGCCAAAGTAGTGCTCTTCGGCAGCAGGGCTGACGGCACGCATACATCCGAAAGCGATTTTGACATATTCATTGTGACCTCGGCAGAGGATCGTGTGCTCAAGGTAATAAAGAAGCATCCTTTTGCAGAGATGATCCAGCCTCTCATCAAAAGGCCGGAGCAGATGCTTACGTTCGACAGGGACGAACCTGCCTTGTCGAAAGAAATCAAAAAGGGAAGGGTGCTATGGGAAAGAAGCTAGAGGCGCAGTTTCAGGAGTGCATAGAGCAGAGAAAGATAACCAGGCTCTCCGCTGCAAAGGAACTGGTGGACAAAGAGTTGAGAGCAGCCAGGGGCGATCTTGAGACTGCGCAGACAGGGATGAAGGATAAGAGATGGAAGTGGTGCACGATACAGGCCTACTACTCGATGTTTCATGCTGCTCGGGCTTTGATCTACAGCGCAGGTTACCGTGAAAAGTCGCATCATTGTCTGAGGGTCGCGGTGGAGGCGCTCTTCGTGAAGAAAGGCGCTCTGGAGGAGAAACACGTCGATGCCCTTCAGGTGGCGAAAATCATGCGTGAGAATGCCGATTACGAGGAGGAGTTTACTCATGAAGGCGCACAGAAGATTGTGAAGGCGGCTCAGGAGTTCATCGAAGCTGCGGAAACGCTGCTGATCAAATAGCCATGTTGAAAAAATGAGTCGGTTCTTCGCGTCCTAGATAATTGAAAACATTCCGGATCGTTTTTGGACGGGCCGCCCGCTGCCACCGATTGTCAGATAGATCAGCCTTCGGTCGCCTCCGGGTGGGTCCGGCGACAGCCTGCCTGCCGGTAGGCAGGGACCCGGAGGCGAATGGGTTTGATTTCAGTGTCATATTATGCGAACTAGATTGTCTCTACAGCCATGGAAACCAGGGCCAACATAGTCGAGATCTTCAGCTCCCTGCAGGGGGAGGGGCGATACGTAGGTGAGCCCATGACCTTCGTGCGCTTCAGCGGATGCTCGATGAGATGCGCGTTCTGCGACACGAGGGGGGCTCAGAGGGTCGAGGCCGGCTTCCGCGTTGAGACGCCGCCGGGCTCCCGGACGTTCTCCATGCACAAGAATCCGGTTGCGATCACAAGGCTCGCGGAGATGATGGAGGCGTTTGACGACGAGTTCGTGAGTATCACCGGAGGCGAGCCGCTGGAGCAGGCGGATTTCCTGGCCGAGTGGCTGCCGTCGGTCGCTGCGAAGAGGAGGGTGTTGCTCGAGACCAACGGCGTGCTGCACTCGGCCCTCGGCAAGGTGCTTCCCCATGTCTCGGTGGTCAGCATGGACTTGAAGCTTCCGTCGTCCACGCGCAGGCCCGCCGTCTGGGCGGAACATGAGGAGTTTCTGAGGGCGGTGCTCGCGGCCGGAGTCGAGGCGTACGTGAAGATCGTGGTGACGGGCGACACCTCGGACAACGACATACAGAGGGCCATAGGCCTCGTGGGCAGCGTCAACACGTACCTGCCTATATTCATCCAGCCGGCGTTCGACGATCTCTCCCTGAACGCAGCCATCTCGGAGGAGAGGCTCTCCTCGATCGAGCGCCTCTGCGGCGCTTACCTGACGGACGTGCGCGTCCAGCCTCAGATGCACAGGCAGTGGGGGGTATTATGATCACAAGAGAGGAATACGAGAGCCGCGAGGAGGAGATGCTGGCGCCCTACGCGGCCAAGAGCGCTCGCAGCCGCGGCCGCGTGCACAAGGAGCCCGAGTGCGAGTTCCGCACCTGCTTTGCGCGCGACCGCGACCGGATAGTCCACTGCGAGGCCTTCCGCCGCCTGGAGTACAAGACCCAGGTCTTCGTCAACCACGAGGGGGACTACTACCGCACGAGGCTCACGCACACGCTCGAGGTGGCACAGATATCCAGGGGGCTCGCGCGCACGCTCCGGCTCAACGAGGACCTCGCCGAGGCGATCGCGCTTGCGCACGACCTCGGGCACACGCCGTTCGGCCATCGCGGCGAGACCGCGCTCAACGAACTGATGGCGAACCACGGGGGTTTCGAGCACAACCGCCAGAGCTACCGCGTGGTCACGCTGCTGGAGCGCCGCTATCCTGATTTTCCCGGCCTCAATCTCTCCGCCGAGGTCCTTGAGGGGCTGCTCAAACACGCTGGCGAGTACGATTCCCCGGAGCTCGGCGGCCTAGCGGTGGATATGAAGAGATATCCCTCGCTCGAGGCGCAGGTGGTGAACGTGGCGGACGAGATCGCCTACATGAACCACGACCTGGACGATGGGCTCGAGTCCGGCATGCTGAAGACGGCCGACCTCGACAACGTCGAGCTCTGGAAGCGGGTCAACTCTGAAGTCTCGAAAGATCACCCCGGTATCGCGCCCAAGATGCAGAAGAGCCAGGCGATCAGGAGGCTCATACACCTGCTGGTCACAGATCT